>NZ_JBEZEY010000032.1:0-65266 GCF_040649135.1 Micromonospora sp. NPDC049047 | reverse complement strand
GCGATCTGGTCGGCGTGACGCACCGTGGACAGCCGGTGGGCGATGGTGATCGTGGTACGTCCCTCGGCGAGCACGTCGAAGGCCCGCTGCTCGCCGAGCGCCACCCGCTCGCCGAGCGGCCGCCCGGCCGGAACGCCAGCCCCGCCCGCCCCCACGCCCACGCCGACAGTCCCGGCGGCCCCGACACCCGCCGACCCACCGTCGACCCAGGACCCGCCGCCCTCGCCCGAGGAGACGCTCGTCGAGCCCGATGACCTACCCGCCGATGGCTGAGCCGACGACCACGGCAGTCCGCCGACGCCGCGCCGTACCACCACCACGCTGGATCCTGTTCGGCATGGTGCTGGCGGTGCTGGCCAGCGTGCTGCTCGTCAACGCGTACACCAACGCGTCCTTCACCCCCGACCACCAGCGCAGCAACCGCGGGCAACGCGAGGTCCCCACCTCGGTGGTGACCGGGGGACCGATCATCAGTGCCAACAGCGAGCAGGTCCGCTCCTACCGGCTGCCGGAGCGGACGATCGCGCTCACCTTCGACGACGGACCGAACCCGGTCTGGACCCCCGAGGTGCTGCGCGTGCTCGACGCCCACCAGGTCAAGGGCACCTTCTTCGTGCTGGGTTCGCAGGTCTCCCGGCATCCGGACCTGGCCCGCAGGCTGGTGGGCGGTGGCCACGAACTCGGTGTGCACACGTTCACCCACCCCGACCTCACCGAGCTGCCCGGCTGGCGGCGGGACCTGGAGTACGCCCAGACGCAGCTCGCCCTGGCCGCCGTCACAGGTGTGCGGACCTCGCTGGTCCGGTTTCCCTACTCCTCGCACGCCGACGCGATCGACAACGAGGACTGGCCGGTGCTGACCGCTGCCGGCGACCGGGGCTACCTGACGGTGCTCAACGACACCGACAGTCAGGACTGGGCGCTGCCCGGCGTTGACAGGATCATCGAGAACGCGACCCCGGCCGGTGCCTCGGGCGCGATCACCCTCTGGCACGACGCCGGCGGGGACCGCGCACAGACTGTCGCCGCGCTCGACCGGTTCATCCCGATGATGAAGCAACGGGGATACCGCTTCGTCACCGCGACCGAGGGACTGAACCTGGCCTTCTCCGCCGCAGGGGTCGAGCACCGGGTGGAATCCGGCGTGGCCGCCACCTCAGGGGACCGCTGGCGCGGCCGAATGCTGGTCTGGGCGGTCCGGGGCGCCGACCACGTGCTGAGCGTGTTCGGGATCCTCTTCGTACTCGTCGGCGTGCTCACGGTGGGGCGTACCGCAGTGCTGTTCCTGCTCGCCGGGCGGCACGCCCGCCGCCGTCGGGCCAAGGGCTGGACGTGGGGGCCGCCCGTCACCGCGCCGGTGTCGGTGATCGTCCCCGCGTACAACGAGAAGGAGGGCATCGCCGCCGCGGTCCGTTCCCTGGCCGGCGGCGACCATCCCGGCGGGATCGAGGTGGTGGTCGTCGACGACGGCTCCACCGACGGGACGGCGGACATCGTCGACGCGCTCGGCCTCCCCAACGTCCGGGTGGTCCGCAAGCCCAACGGCGGCAAGCCCAGCGCGTTGAACACGGGCGTCGCGCTGGCCCGCCACGACCTGATCGTCATGGTCGACGGGGACACCGTCCTGGAACCCGACGCCGTCCGCAGGCTCGTGCAACCCTTCGCCGACCCGCAGGTGGGCGCTGTCGCCGGCAACGTGAAGGTCGGCAATCGGCGCAGTCTGATCGCCAAGTGGCAGCACATCGAGTACGTCATCGGCTTCAACCTGGACCGCCGTCTCTACGAGACGCTCCGCTGCATGTCGACGGTGCCCGGGGCGATCGGCGGCTTCCGGCGGCAGGCTCTGCGCTACGCCGGTGGGATGACCGACGACACACTCGCCGAGGACACCGACATCACCATGGCCCTCGGCCGGGCCGGCTGGAAGGTGGTCTACGAGGAGACGGCCCGCGCCTGGACCGAGGCGCCGACGAGCCTCGGGCAGCTCTGGAAACAGCGCTACCGGTGGAGCTACGGCACCATGCAGGCGATGTGGAAGCACCGCCGGTCGGTGTTCGACAGGGGTGCGTCGGGCCGTTTCACCAGACGTTGCCTGTTCTTCCTCAGCCTCTTCGGGGTGCTGCTGCCGCTGCTCGCGCCGGTGATCGACCTGCTGGCCGTGTACGGCCTCTTCTTCCTCGACCGGACCGCCACGGCGGTGGCCTGGCTGGTCATGCTCGGCGTGCAGATGGTCACCGCGATCGTGGCGTTCCGGTTGGACCGGGAGAAGCTGGGCGTGCTGTGGGTGTTGCCGCTCCAGCAGTTCGTCTACCGGCAGTTGATGTACCTGGTGATGATCCAGGCGGTGGTCACCGCGCTGACCGGTGGCCGGCTGGGCTGGCAGAAACTGCGCCGCACCGGCCTGGAACCGGCAGTCTCCCGCACCGGCTGAGCCAGACTGCGACCCACCGGCGGTGTTGTTCAGTCCTCGTCGGGGTCGTCCAGGCGGGCCAGCCAGGTGGCGAAACGCTCGATCGGCGTCTCGAACTCGGGGTTCAGGTCGACGAAGTCGCGCAGGCGCTCGCCCAGCCACTCCAGGGTCACCTGCTCGTCGCCCCGGCGCTCGACCAGCTCCTCGATGCCACGGTCGGTGAAGTACATCGCGTACGTCCTCGTGCTCGGCCCGGCGTGTGGCCGGGCGGATGGACCGACGCGAGCCGGGGCAGGACCGTGGAAACGGCCCTGCCCCGGCTCACGCGGTGCGGTCAGGTCACGGGCGGGGGAGAGCCGCCTCGATCAGCGCGTTCTGCTCGACCTCGTGGGTCTTCGCCGAGCCGACCGCCGGGGCGGCCGCGGCCGGGCGGGAGATCCGCCGCAGCCGGACGTCGGTCAGGTGCTCCAGCAGGTTGAGCGCGACGAACGACCAGGCGCCCTGGTTGGCCGGCTCCTCCTGCACCCAGGCGAAGTCCTCCGCGTTCGGGAACTGCGCGAGGGCGGCCCGGATCTCCTCGACCGGCAGCGGGTACAGCTGCTCGATCCGGAGGATCGCGGTGTCGGTGACGCCGCGCTCCTGCCGGGCCTGGAACAGGTCGTAGTAGACCTTGCCGGAGCAGAGCAGCACCCGCTTCACCGCCTCCGGGGCCGGGGCCGCCGTGTCGCGCAGCACCGGCTGGAAGGTGCCGGTGGTGAAGTCCTCCACCGAGGAGACGCAGAGCTTGTGCCGCAGCAGCGACTTCGGCGTGAACACCACGAGTGGCTTGCGCTTGGGCGACAGGGCCTGGCGGCGCAGCAGGTGGAAGTAGTTCGCCGGGGTGGTCGGGATGGACACCCGCATGTTGTCCTCGGCGCACATCTGCAGGAACCGCTCCGGCCGACCGGAGGTGTGGTCCGGCCCCTGGCCCTCGTGGCCGTGCGGCAGCAGCAGGGTGACCGCGGAGCGCTGACCCCACTTCACCTCGCCGGACGAGATGAACTCGTCGATCACCGACTGGGCGCCGTTGACGAAGTCGCCGAACTGGGCCTCCCAGGCGACCAGGGCGTTGATGTTCTCCACCGAGTAGCCGTACTCGAAGCCCATCGCCGCGTACTCGCTGAGCAGCGAGTCGTGCACGAAGAACCGGGAGCGCTCGCCGTCACCGGTGAGTGACTTCAGCGGCAGGTAGTCGTCGCCGGTGCGGGAGTCGACCACCGAGGCGTGCCGCTGGACGAACGTGCCGCGCCGCGAGTCCTGCCCGGCCAGCCGGACGGTGACCCCGTCGTGCAGCAGCGCCCCGAGCGCGATGATCTCGCCGAAGCCCCAGTCGATGTTGCCCTCGACGGACATCTTGGCCCGCCGGTCCAGCAGTTGCTGGATCCGCTTGTGCGGGGTGAAGCCCTCCGGGAGGTTGATGTGCGCCTCGCCGATCGCCTTCACCACTGACGCGTCGGTGGCGGTGTCGACCTGCGGCTCCGGCTCCTCCTCGCGGCGCGGCCGGTTGAGCTGGCGGGGTGCCGAGGCGGCGTCCCGGGTGGCCTTGAAGACCTTCTCCAGCTGCGCCTGGTAGTCGCGCAGCAGCTCTTCGGCGTCCTCCACGGTGATGTCACCGCGACCGATCAGCTCCTCGGTGTACAGCTTGCGCACCGAGCGCTTCGAATCAATGATCTTGTACATCTGCGGGTTGGACATCGAGGGGTCGTCGCCCTCGTTGTGCCCGCGCCGCCGGTAGCAGACCATGTCGATCACGACGTCCTTGTTGAACGTCTGCCGGTACTCGAAGGCCAGCCGGGCCACCCGGACCACGGCCTCCGGGTCGTCGCCGTTGACGTGGAAGATCGGCGCCTGGATCATCCGGGCCACATCGGTGCTGTAGAGGCTGGACCGGCTGTACTCCGGGGCGGTGGTGAAGCCGACCTGGTTGTTGACCACCACGTGCACGGTGCCGCCGGTGCGGTAGCCGCGCAGCTGCGACAGGTTGAGCGTCTCGGCGACCACACCCTGCCCGGCGAACGCGGCGTCACCGTGCACCGCCAGCGGCAGCACGGTGTAGCCCTCCAGCTTGAGGTCGATCCGGTCCTGCTTGGCCCGGACGATGCCTTCCAGCACCGGGTCGACGGCCTCCAGGTGCGACGGGTTGGCCACCACCGACACCTTCACCGAGTGCGCGCCGTCGGGGGTGGTGAACTTGCCGTTCTGCCCCAGGTGGTACTTCACGTCGCCGGAGCCCTGGGTCGAGCGCGGGTCCAGGTGACCCTCGAACTCCGAGAAGATCTTCTCGTACGGCTTGCCGACGATGTTGGCCAGCACGTTGAGCCGACCCCGGTGCGCCATGCCGATGACGACCTCGTCCAGCCCGTTCTCGGCGGAGGACTCCAGGATCTCGCCGAGCAACGGGATCAGCGACTCGCCGCCCTCGAGCGAGAAGCGCTTCTGGCCGACGTACTTGGTCTGCAGGAAGGTCTCGAACGCCTCGGCGGCGTTGAGTCGGTTGAGCACGTGCTTCTGCTCGTCGGCGGCCGGCTTCTCGTACTTGCGCTCGATCCGCTCCTGCACCCAGCGCCGCTCCTCCGGGTCCTGGATGTGCATGTACTCGATGCCGACGCGGCGGCAGTACGAGTCGCGCAGCACGCCGAGGATCGAGCGCAGCTTCATCCGCTGCCGGCCGGCGAAGCCGTTGACCGGGAACTCGCGGTCCAGGTCCCACAGGGTGAGCCCGTGCTGGAGGACGTCCAGGTCAGGGTGCTTGCGGATCTTGAATTCCAGCGGGTCGGTGTCGGCCATCAGGTGCCCGCGCACCCGGTACGCGTGGATCAGCTCGTGCACCCGGGCGGTCTTGTTGATCTGACCCTCGGAGTTGACCGCCACGTCGCGCATCCAGCGCACCGGCTCGTACGGGATGCGCAGCGAGGTGAAGATCTCGTCGTAGAACGCGTGCTCGCCGAGGATCAGCTCGTGCATCACCTTGAGGAACTCGCCGGACTGCGCGCCCTGGATGATCCGGTGGTCGTACGTGCTGGTCAGCGTGATGATCTTGCTGACCGCCAGTTCGGCCAGGGTGGTCTCGGACATCCCCTGGTAGGGCGCCGGGTATTCCATCGCGCCAACGCCGATAATCGCGCTCTGCCCCTGCATCAGCCGCGGCATCGAGTGCACGGTGCCGATGCCGCCCGGGTTGGTGAGCGAGATCGTGGTGCCGGAGTAGTCCTCCATGGTCAGCTCGTTGCGCCGCGCCCGCCGGACCACGTCCTCGTACGCCTGCCAGAACTGCCGGAAGTCCATCTGCTCGCAACCCTTGATGGAGGGGACCACCAGGTTGCGGCTGCCGTCCGGCTTGGCCAGGTCGATGGCGATGCCGAGGTTGACGTGCGCCGGGCGGACCACCGCCGGCTTGCCGTTGGCCTCGGTGAAGGAGTTGTTCATCTCGGGGTGCTGGACCAGCGCACGCACCAGCGCGTAGCCGACCAGGTGGGTGAAGCTGACCTTGCCACCACGCCCCCGGGCGAGGTGGTTGTTGATCACGATGCGGTTGTCGACGAGCAGCTTGGCCGGGACGGCGCGCACACTCGTCGCGGTGGGCACGCTCAGCGAGGCGTCCATGTTCTGGACGATCTTCGCCGCGACGCCGCGCAACGGCGTGGTCTGCGGACCGTCGGCGGCGGGGGCGGCGGCCTTGGCGGCCGGCTTGGCCGGTGCCGCCTTCTCCGGCGCCGCCTTCGCCGGGGTGGCCTTCGACGGCGCGGCCTTGGCCGGTGCCGAGGACGCGGCGGCCGGCTTGCCGGTGGCGGCCGGCTGCGCGGTGGCGGCCGGCTGGCTGACCGCGGCGGCCGCCTCCGGCTGCCCGTCCGGCTCCGGCGCGGCGGCCGGCTGCTCCGACGACTCGGCCTTGCGGGGGGTGGCCGCCCCTGGCGCCGGCCGGTAGTCGGCGAAGAAGTCGTGCCAGGCCGAATCGACGCTCGTTGGGTCGGCGAGGTAGCGCTGGTACATCTCCTCGACGATCCACTCATTCGGGCCGAAACCCGCCAGTGGGTTCTCCTGCGAAGTCTGCTGGGTCGACACGGCCGGTAATCGCCTCTTTCACGCGGGTTGTGTGGCACGCCCTGTGTCCCTCCGTGCCCGATTCTGGGCGCGGACGGGACGGCTCCAAGGCTACGCCGTACCGATCCCGCAGGCATTTCAGCCTCGGTCCCGTGGCCGGTTTCACAGAAGATGCCAGAAGTTCAGCAACTGCTGCGCGGCAAGTGCGGGACTGGTAACGCATGGTCACCCGCCGGGGTCGGCGCCGACCCCGGAGCGGCCGGCTGCTCGCCGCCGTCCCCGGGGTCGGGACCGCCGTCAGGCGATGTCGCGCCGCCGGGTGATCAGGACACCGACGACCCCGCTGACCAGCGCGTAGCCGATCAGCACCAGGGCGCCGACCCACCAGGCCGGGGTGAACTCCGTCTGGCCTTCGGTGATCATGACCTGGGACGCCACCGCCGGCCAGATCACCTGCCACTTGAGCACCGCCTGGCTGTCGAGGACGTTCGACAGCAGCAGGAACAGCAGGCCCACCACCTGGGTGCCGACCAGGTAGAGCACCGCCGCCGTGATCACCGCACCGAGCTGGTTGGTGATCAACGTGCCGATGCCGACCCCGAGGATCGTCCAGATGGCGTACGCGAGCAGGTTGAACAGCAGTGCTCGCTGCACCGGCCACTCGCCGAGCTGGCTGCCGTAGTCGTTGAGCGACAGGAAGATCGTGCCGGCGGCCACGTCGATGAGCGTGGTCACCAGCCAGAACATGAAGCCGAGCAGGCTGGCGGCGATGAGCTTGCCGACGATGACCGAGGTGCGCCGCGGCGTGGTCAGGAACGTCGTGGTCGCGGTCTGGTGGAAGAACTCGTTGGTGACCATCAGGATGCCGATGAGCATCACGAACATCAGCCCGAGGTACTGGCCCGAGGTGTAGATGTTGGCCGCCTGCGCGGCCGGTGTGGCCTGCTCCGGGCTGGCGCCGAAATCTCCGCCATCGCCGCCCAGGACGGTGACGGCGTACCAGGCGTTGAACGCGAAGGCCAGGGCGATCGACAGGAACGCGCCGAGGGCCAGCCACCACCAGGTGCTGGTGGTACGGATCTTGAGCAGTTCGGCTCGGACCAGGTTCATCGGATGCCCGCCTTTCCGGCCGTCAGCTCCAGGAAGACCCGTTCCAGATCGGGTCGTTCGGTGGTCAGTTCGTGCAGCTCGACGCCGGCGGCCAGGGCGGCGCGGCCGACCGTCGGGGCGTCCACCCCGCCGACCAGCAGCACGCCGTGCTCGTCGGTGTCGACTGTCGCCGACTGCGCCTTCAGCGCCGCGATCAGCGCCTCGGCCTGCGGGGTGCGGACCCGGATCCGGGAGCTCTGCGCCATCGAGCCGAGAACCTGGTCGACAGGACCCTGCCGGACCAGCTGCCCGGCCGCGATGATCACCACGTCGTCGGCGAGCAGCTGCATCTCCGACAGCAGGTGGCTGGAGACCAGCACGGTGCGGCCCTGGTGGGCGAGGTTCTTGAGGAACCCACGCATCCACCTGATGCCCTCCGGGTCGAGCCCGTTGGCGGGCTCGTCGAGGATCAGCACCCGGGGGTCGCCGAGCATCGCGGCGGCGATGCCCAGCCGCTGCTTCATGCCCAGGGAGTAGCCCTTGAACTTGCGCGTCGCCGCCGGGGTCAACCCGACCATGGCCAGTGCCTCGTCCGCCCGCTCCCGGGGCAACCCGGCCGCCGCGCAGATGACCCGCAGGTGGTTGATGCCGGTGCGGCCCTTGTGCGCGCTCGACGCTTCCAACACCGCGCCGACGTGCCGCAGCGGGTCCGTGAGGTCGGTGTACCGGTGGCCGCTGATGGTGGTCGTACCCGCGGTCGGAGTGACCAGGTTCAGCAGCATGCGCAGCGTGGTGGTCTTGCCAGCACCGTTCGGGCCGAGGAAGCCGGTCACCCGCCCCGGCGCCACGGTGAAGGACAGGTTGTTCACCGCCCGCACGTTCTTGTACTGCTTCGTCAGACCGGACACCACGATCTGACCGTCGCTGGTGGGGCTTCGCTGCCCGTCAGTCATCGTTCTCCTCCCGTGTGCGGCGTCGAGGTACGCCGTGGCACAGCGTGACGGCCCGGAGCAACAAGGTCAATCAGGCGCGGTCCGTATGTTCGCCTCCGCCGCAGGGTGGAGACGCCTCCGCCCTGCGGACGACGGACCGGGGCTCAGCGGGCGATCCAGGTGGCCCGGGCCGCGCCGAGCAGGGTGCCGTCCGGGCCGTACAGGCTGGTGTGCACGAGCGCCTTGCGCCCATCGACACCGAGCAACGCCCCGGTCACCACGCAGTCGTCGCCCGGAGCCGGCAGCGCGGTGACCACTGCGGCGATCCGACCCAACAGGTACGGGCGGCCCGGCGCGAGCACCGTCCACCCGCCGGGGCAGTCCAACGCCGCCCAGATCGTGGCCGAGCTGACCTGCTCGGGCACCCGGAACGGCGCGGCGGTCCGGCCATCCGGCAGCTGGCCGGGAAAGATCCGCAGCCCGTCGGCCCGCTGCGGTCCGCAGACGTAACAACCGGGGAACGGATGCTCGACCAGGCCGGGGTAACGGGCCGCCGCGGCGACCGCGGTGGCCAGGTCGACAGGGGGTACGACGGCCTCGACCGCGCTGCTCGGGCGCACCTCGGCCACCAGTTCGCCGGCGGGGTCCCGGACCTCGCCGTCGGTGAGGCTCAGTTCGGTGTCAAGTGGTGGCGGCCGGCGCAGCGTCACCTCGACCGCACCCGGGCCACCGGCCTCGGCGGCGAACACGCCCGCGCTCCAGCCGCCGTTGCCGGAGCCGGGCGGCCCGTTGTAGCGGGACTCGATCCGCATCGTCGACCTCCGGTGGGCTTGCCGGCGTCGTCGCCGGTTCGTCGCGCAGCCTCGCACGACCACCGCTGGGACGCATCTGCCGGCCGGCGTTCATCCTGCCGACACCGGTGGTCCCCGTGAATGGCAACCCGAGCCCTTACACAGATCCCATGGCCGTTCTGCATGCCGCTGGCGCACCCCTGACGACCAGCGGATACACCCTGCTGATCGCCGACGACCCCATCCAGGTCGCGGCCGCGCAACGCCTGCGCCACGAGGTGTTCGCCACCGAGCTAGGCGCCACCCTCCTCCCCGGTGCGGCCGGGCTGGATGTGGATCCCTTCGACGCGCACTGCGACCACCTGATCGTCCGCGAGGACAGCACCGGCCAGGTGGTCGGCACGTACCGGCTGCTGCCGCCGGGTCGCACCACCAGGCGGTACGCCGAGAACGAGTTCGACCTCGGGGCGCTCGATCCGCTCCGCGACGACCTGGTCGAGGCGGGCCGGTCCTGTGTGCACCCCGACCACCGCTCCGGCTCGGTGATCAACCTGATGTGGGCGGGCATCGTCAGATACCTGCACCTGCGGGGCTCCCGTTGGCTCGGCGGCTGCGCGTCGGTGCCGGTGGCCGACGGTGGGCGGACTGTCGCCGAGGTGTGGACCCAGGCCCGGGACCGGCACCTGGCGCCGCCGCCGCTGCGGGTCCGCCCGCTGCGGCCCTGGTTCACCGAGTCGGCCGCCGGATCGGTGACCGCCGAGCCGGCCGGTCGCGTCGCGGTACCGCCGCTGCTGCGTGGCTACCTGCGGCTGGGCGCGTGGATCTGCGGCGAGCCGTCGTACGACAGCGACTTCGGCTGCGCGGACTTCTACGTGCTCTTCAGCCTGGACCGGATGAACCCGCGTTACCTGCGGCACTTCCTGGGCGAGGCGCACCGGTGACCGCCGGGTCGCACGACCTGTGGCGGCCGTCGTCGGGTTGCGACGACGACTGTCTGCCGCCGTACGGAGCGGTGCCCACCGTGTCGGTGCCTCGTCGGGTGCTGCGGTTGGCTGCCGTGGCCGGCATGCTGCTGGCCGGCGTCGGCCTGGTGCTGCTGCTGCCCGTGCTGCCGGTGCGGGAACGGCAGGCGGCGGTGCGCGGTTGGGCCCGGTTCACCGCACGGGCCTTCGGGGTCCGGCTGGTGATCCGGGGTCGGCTGCCCCGGCGGCGGGCGCTGCTTGTCGCCAACCATGTTTCGTGGCTGGACATCCTCGCGGTGCTTGCCGTCGCGCCCACCCGGATGGTGGCGAAGCGGGAGATCCGCTCCTGGCCGGTGTTCGGCCTGCTCGCCGCCGCGGCGGGGACCGTCTTCGTGGACCGGGCGCGGCCGCGGGCGCTGCCGGCCATGGTCGGCCGGGTCGCCGACACGCTGCGCGCCGGCCGGTCGGTGGCGGTCTTTCCGGAGGGGACGACCTGGTGCGCCGGTGCCGGTGCCGCCGACTGCCGTCCGGGCGGCGGTTTCCGGCCGGCGACCTTCCAGGCGGCCATCGACACGGGCAGCCCGGTGGTGCCGCTGCGGCTCGGCTACGCCTGCGCGGCCACCGGTACGACCACCACGGCCGCCGCCTTCCTCGGCGCTGACACGTTGCTGCGATCGGTGCTCCGGGTGGTAACGGCACGGGAGCTGGTGGTGTCGGTGACGGTCGCCGCCGCCCTGCATCCGGCCCGTACCGCCGATCGGCGGTTGCTGGCCCGGGCCGCCGAGTCGGCAGTACACCTGGTGCCGGCGGCGGGTGCGGCGACGCGGCCCCGGCTACATCCGGTGCCCACGGCGACCCCAGCGATCCCCGGGGTGCCCACGGCGACCCCGGCGGCGCCGCCGCCGGCCGACGGCGGCGAGTTGGATCTGGCGGCCTGAGGACGGCGCCCCCACGCCCGCACCCGCCACGATCGTGCTCGATCGCCCGCACCCGCCACGATCGTGCTCGATCGCCCGCACCCGCCACGATCGTGCACGATCGTGCACGACGCCACGATCGTGCTCGATCCAGGAAGTAGTGGCCTCGCCGACGTGGGATGCCACTGGTGCCACGATCGAGCACGATCTTGGCGGGTGGCGGGTGGCGGGTGGCGGGTGGCGGGCGGCGGGCGGCGAGCGAGCGGGCGGGCGGGATCGCAACGCGGGTCGTGGCGAGGTGGGCACGGTCAACTCGCGACCTGTCTTGTCGTGTCGCGATGTATCGCGTTACTGTGCTCCCTGTCAGGCGCGGATCCGCGCGCTGTCGAGAGGGGGACGCCATGGCCGGATGGACTGTCGAGAGCCCGCAGCGACTCACCGTGGACGGGCCGGTCACCCGACTGGACGTCCGCCTGGTCAGTGGGCGGCTCAACGTGGTCGCCGCCGACGGCCCGGCCCGGATCGACGTCGCCCAGGTGGGTCGCCGGCCGGTCCTGATCGACCATGCCGACGGCCGGCTCACCATCCGTCAGGAGCGCGGCCGGGGCTGGTCGGACGTCCTGCGGTGGTTCCGGATGTTCCACAGGTATCCACGGGTTGACGTCTCCGTCGCCGTGCCCGCCGACGTCCTCGCCGACCTGGGCCTGGTTGCCGGCTCGGTGGTCGCCTCCGGCCTGCGCCGGCAGACCCGGGTCAACGTCACCGCCGGCCAGATCACCCTGATGGGGCTGCGCGGCAACACCGACGCGCACATCACCTCCGGCCCGCTGGAGGCGCTCGGCGTCCGCGGGGACCTCACCCTGCAGACGGTCTCCGGGGAGGTGATCCTCGCCGACAGTGCCGCCGACCGGGTACGGGCGCAGACCGTCTCCGGCGCCATCACCTGCGACCTGGACAACCCCCGGCACAGCGAGATCCAGCTGACCACGATCTCGGGCCGCATCACCGTCCGGGTCCGCGAGGACAGCGACCTCGCCGTCCAGCTGCAGACCGCCGCCGGGCGGATCACCAGTGGCTTCCCGCAGGTGCGTGCCTCGACGTTCCCGCAGTCCAACTGTGCGGGAGTGATCGGCGCCGGCAACGGTAAGCTCTGGGCTTCCGCGACCTCGGGGAGCATCGCCCTGCTCGCCCGAGCTGTCGACAATGAGGGGGAGGAGCTGCCGTGACCTCCGTGTTCAGCCACGGGCGGCTCCGGCTCTACCTGCTCAAGCTGCTCGACGACGGCCCCAAGCACGGCTACGAGCTGATCCGTCTGCTGGAGGACCGGTTCCTCGGGCTCTACGCGCCCAGCGCCGGCACCATCTACCCCCGCCTGCAACGGTTGGAGGTCGAGGGTCTGGTCAGCCACACCGCCGCCGGGGGCCGCAAGACGTACGAGATCACCGACGCCGGCCGGGCGGAGCTGCACCAGCGGGCCGGTGAGCTGGTGGCACTGGAGGCGGACATCGCGGCCTCGGTGGCGGATCTCTCCACCCTGGCCGGCGACATCCGCAACGAGGTACGAGGCTCGGTGCGCGACCTCAAGCGGGAGCTGAGCGAGGCCACCCGGCAGACCCGGCGCACCCGGTGGGACGCGGCGCCACCCCGGCCGGCGTCGACCGGCGGGCCGCAGGCTGAGCTGCTCGACGAACTCGACAGACGCCTGCACGCGTTCAGCGCCGAGGTGAGCCGGTTGACGCGCGCCCGGCAGTTCAGCGACAGCCAGTTGCGCACCGCGATCCGGCTGCTCGACGGCGCCCTGGACGGGTTGCGCCGCCTGCTGCGCTGAGCGGCGTCGTCGAACTGCGACGACTCACAGGGTTTTTCCAGGAAGCGTCCAGCGCCGGTGCAGTGAGGTCACCGATGATGGGCCCATGCCCGCTACCCAGACCGAGGCGCGACTTCTCGTCGTCGAGGACGACCCCAACATCCTCGAACTGCTCTCCGCGAGCCTGCGCTTCGCGGGCTTCGACGTGGCCACCGCGACAAGCGGCAGCGCGGCCCTCAACGCCGCCAAGGACCACCGGCCCGACCTCGTCGTGCTCGACGTGATGCTGCCGGACCTGGACGGCTTCGAGGTCATCCGGATGCTGCGCGAGGGTGGCACCCGCACCCCGGTGGTCTTCCTGACCGCTCGGGACGCCACCGACGACAAGATCCGTGGGCTGACCCTGGGTGGTGACGACTACGTCACCAAGCCGTTCAGCCTGGAGGAGTTGACCGCCCGGATCCGGGCCGTGCTGCGCCGCACCACGACCGGCGGGCAGGCGCCCTCCCGGCTCACCTTCGCCGACCTGGAGTTGGACGAGGAGACCCACGAGGTGCACCGGGCCGGGCAGCGGGTGCAGCTCTCGCCCACCGAGTTCAAGCTGCTGCGCTACCTGATGCTCAACGCCAACCGGGTGCTGTCCAAGGCGCAGATCCTCGACCACGTCTGGAACTACGACTTCCGTGGTGACGACAACATCGTCGAGTCGTACATCTCGTACCTGCGGCGCAAGGTCGACACCACCCAACCCCGGTTGATCCACACGCTGCGTGGCGTCGGGTACGTGCTGCGCAAGCCGGCGGCGTGAACACGGTCCAGCAGGCGAAGGGACGGCTGCGGGGCGTACCGCTGCGGGTCAAGCTGGTGACCGCGGTGCTGCTGCTCGTCGCCGCCGCGCTGCTGGTGATCAGTTCGCTCACCACCGTTTTTCTGCGCAGCTACCTGGTCACCCAGGTCGACAGCGAGCTGACTGGTTACGCGCGCACCATCGAGAACGCTGTCGTCACCCCCCAGCAGGGCACTCTGGGGGTGCCGACCGACTATCTGGTGGTCATCATCAGCCCGAACCAGCCCCGGATCGTGATCTACGACGACAAGCGATTCGTCCCGGACGACCTACCACCGTGGCCGCCGGACGCCGCCGGTTTCGAGAAGTTGGAGGGTAAACCCTTCAACGTCCCGGCCCGGGACGGCAAGGTGCGCTGGCGAATGCGCTACATCGAGCTGCCAAACGGTCAGCTCGCGGCCATCGGTCAGCACCTCACCGACGTCGACCAGGCGGTGAAGCGCCTGGTCTGGATCGACCTGCTGGTCGGTGGCTCGGTGTTGATCATGCTGGCCTCGGTGGGCGCGGCGATCGTCCGGACCAGCCTCAAACCGCTCGTGGAGATCGAACGGACCGCCGCCGCCATCGCCGGCGGCGACCTGACCCGGCGCGTGCCCGACCCGGAGGAGGGTCAGGCCGAGCCCACCTCGGAGCTGGGCCGGCTCTCGCGTGCGCTGAACGCGATGCTCACCCAGATCGAGGCGGCGTTCACCGCCAGAGCCGCCTCGGAGATGTCGGCGCGTTCGGCGGAGAGCTCCGCCCGGGACGCCGCCTACGCCGCTCAGGCGTCCGAGGCGCGGGCCATCCGCTCCGAGGAACGGATGCGGCGGTTCGTCGCGGACGCCTCGCACGAACTACGGACCCCGCTGACCACCATCCGCGGTTTCGCCGAGCTGTACCGGCAGGGCGCGGCCCGGGAGCCGGAGCAGACCGCCGGCCTGCTGCGTCGCATCGAGGACGAGGCGGCCCGGATGGGGCTGCTGGTGGAGGATCTGCTGCTGCTCGCCCGGTTGGACCGGGAACGGCCACTCGCACTGACCCCGGTGGAGTTGCCGGTGCTCGCGTCCGACGCGGTGCAGGCCGCTCGGGTGATCGCCCCGGACCGCCGGATCGAGTTGGAGATCGTTCCCGGATCGGGCCCGCTCGTCGTCTCCGCCGACGACGCGCGGCTGCGTCAGGTGATCGGCAACCTGGTCACCAACGCGCTCACCCACACCCCGCCGGACGCCGAGATCCGGGTGCGGTTGCGGGCCGAGCCGGGCGGCCACGCCGTCATCGAGGTGGCCGACACCGGCCCGGGCCTCTCCCCGGAGCAGGCCGAACGGGTCTTCGAGCGGTTCTACCGGGCGGACGCGGCGCGCACCCGGCGGGCCGACGGCAACACCGGCACCGGCCTCGGCCTGGCGATCGTGGCGGCCCTTGTCGCCGCGCACGACGGCACTGTCGAGGTGGCCGAGACACCCGGCGGAGGGGCCACCTTCCGGGTCCGGCTGCCGCTTGTCGCACCGGTCGACGACGTCGCAGAGTGACTTTCAGCTAACTTCCAGGACGGTTCCAGGTTGATTGCAGTGCCGAGGGAGAAGGTAGTGCCATGACCGAGTACGAGTCCGACCCGCAGCGCCGGCCGGCCCCCACCGACGCCGAGCCGTCGCACCCCACCGCCGAGCTGCCACGCGACGAGCGCGCGCAGTCCGACTCCCCGACCACTCCCGTCCAGGTCGTGCCGGCGACCGGTGACGCGCAGCCCACAAGTGACCTGCGGGCCACCGGCGACGCGCAGCCGACCAGTGCCGCGCAGGCCAGTGGTGACACGCAGGCCACCGAGGCCGCACCCGCCGCCTTCGGTACGCAGCCGACCGGGTACGAGCCGCCGGCCGCCACCCCCTCCGCGCCGCCGTACCCGGTCTCCGGCTACCCGGCCCCCGGCCAGTCCGGTTACCCCGCGCCCGGCCAGCCCGGCTACCCGCAGCCGCACGCCGGCGGGCACCCCTGGTACGCGGGTCAGCAGTCCGGCTGGGCCGGCGGGGGCCAGCCGGGCATGGCGTACCCGCAGCAGCAGCACGCCCAGCACCCCGGGCAGCACGCCCAGCACCCGCAGCACCCCGGCCAGCACACCCAGCACCCCGGGCAGCACCCGGGCCAGCCGGTCCCGCCGTGGGGTCCGCAGGTCGCGCCGCCCGGTAGCGGTCCCCGGCCCAGCCGGATCGCCAAGTTCGCCGGTGCCGGCGTCGCGGTGTTCGCGCTGATGCTCGGCTCCGGCGTGGCCGGCGGGGCGCTCGCCCTCGCCCTGGACGGCGACAGCGGCGGCGTCACCCGCACCTACACCGCAGCCCCGGTGCTCAACAGCGCCGACCTGCCGAAGATCGCCGCTTCCGTGCAGGACAGCGTCGTCTCCATCACCACCGGCAGCGGCGAGGGCTCCGGGGTGGTGCTCACCGCCGACGGCTACGTCCTGAGCAACAACCACGTGGTCGCCTCGGCAAACGGTGACAGCGTCGAGGTGGTCTTCGCCGACGGCACGAAGGCACCGGCGAAGATCATTGGCACCGACCCGAAGACCGACCTGGCCGTGGTCAAGGCCGACGGGGTCGCCAACCTCAAGCCGGCCAAGTTCGGCGACAGCGACGCCATGCAGGTCGGCGACCAGGTGCTCGCTCTGGGCAGCCCGCTCGGCCTCCAGGGGTCGGTGACCGCCGGCATCCTCAGCGCCCGGGACCGCACCATCCGGGCCGGCGACGGCCAACAGCAGGACCCGACCCAGCAGAGCCAGCCCATCAGCTCGATCTCCGGCCTGCTCCAGACCGACGCGCCGATCAACCCGGGCAACTCCGGCGGCGCGCTTGTCAACACCCGGGGTGAGGTGATCGGCGTCAACACCGCCATCGCGACCTCCGGGCAGAGCACCGGCAACATCGGTGTCGGCTTCGCCATCCCCAGCAACAAGGCAAAGGACGTCGCGGGCAAGCTCCAGCGCGGCGAGAAGGTCAGCCACCCGTCGCTCGGCGTGGGCGTCAACCAGGCCGAGGGCGGCGGCGCGCTTGTCGCGTCGATCACCCCGGGCAGCCCGGCCGAGAAGGCCGGCCTCCAGCGCGGCGACGTCGTCACCCGGTTCGGCGACAAGCTGGTGAACGACTCGGACGACCTGGTCGGCGCGGTGCAGGCCGGCAAGGTCGGCGACCGGGTCGAGGTGCACTTCAAGCGCAACGGCGCCGAGAAGTCGGTGACCGTGACGCTCGCCGAGACGTCCTGACCGACAACTGAACCTGCTTCCCTCCTCCGGCGGCGGGTGGCGGGGCCGAGGGGGTCGGCTCCGTCACCCGCCGCGCTTTTCGCCTAGGACGGCGGTTCACCCGGATCGGGTGAACCGCCGTCACCCGTGTGCCAGGCAGCTTTCGGTGAGTGGGTCTCGGCGACCGGAACCGGGGGTGGGGTGCCATGACCGAGGTGATGGACGTCCGCGACGACGAGCGGATCCAACGCGACGTCCTGGCCGAGTTGGCCTGGGACGCCCGACTGCAACCGAACGAGATCGGCGTGACAGTCGACAGAGGCGTGGTCACCCTGACCGGGTACGTGGACGGTGCCGCCCGCGGTTGGGCGGCGACCAGGTGCGCCCAGCGGGTGCGTGGCGTACGGGCGGTGGCCGACGAGATCGAGGTCCGGCTGCCCGGCACGCCGGGGCGTACCGACGCGGAGCTTGCCGTCGCCGCCTCCCGTGCCCTGGAGTGGGACAGCTTCGTGCCCGCCGAACGGCTCGACGTGACGGTGGCGAACGGCTGGCTGGTGCTGCGCGGTGAGGTCGAGTCCGGGTGGCAGCGGCGGGCCGCCGAGGGGGAGCTGCGCCGGCTCGACGGCGTACGGGGGATAACCAACCTGGTCGAGGTACGACCGCTGGCCTCGCCGGCCGCAGCCCGACTGCGCCAGGACGTCCAGCGGGCGCTGGCCCGCACTATCGGCGCCGATCGGGTGACCGTCGAGGTGGACGGCGACACGCTGGTCCTCGCCGGGGTGGTCCGGTCCTGGTGGGAACGCGACCAGGTCGAGCGGGTCGCCTGGTGCGCGCCGGGAGTGCGGGTGGTGCACGACCAACTTCTGGTAGGCGGGTGAGCCGTCCGCCTTGTCCGGTTTACCCGGGACGCCACCGGGAATCCGCCGCCGACCACGCCCGGTCGGCGGTCACGCCGTACCGGAGATCAACGGGGAGGACTCGTGGCCGTGAACCACCCGCCCGCGGGCCGTCCTCCGGAGCGGTCGCTTCGCGTCGCGATGGTGGTTCCGCCGTGGCTGTCCGTGCCGCCGCCCGGCTACGGCGGCCTTGAGCAGGTCGTCGCCGCCCTGGTGGACGCGTTGAGCAGCCACGGACACGCGGTGACCCTGTTCGGTGCCGGCAGCCACCACGGCACCGACGCCGACGGCTTCGTCTCGACAGTGCCGGAGGTCCAGTACGAGCGGCTCGGCGAGTCACTGCCCGAACTGGCCCACCTGGCTCGGGTGAACCGGCTGATCACGGCGGCCGACTTCGACGTGATCCACGACCACACCACGATCGGCCCGCTGATCGCCGGGCGCCGGGCCGTGCCGACTGTCGCGACAGTGCACGGCAACCCGGTGGGGGAGTACGGCGATGTGCTCAGCGAGATCGACGCGGGGGTGGCCCTGGTGGCGATCTCGCACGCCCAGCGCCAGCTGAACCCGAACCTGCCCTGGGCCGGCACCGTGCACAACGCACTCGACATCCGCGGCTTTCCGCGTAAGACCGCCCCCGGCCGGGGGCCGGTGCTGTGGCTTGCCCGGTTCAGCCCGGACAAGGGCCCCGACCTCGCCATTCAGGCCTGCCGGGAGGCCGGGCTGCCCCTGCTGCTCGCCGGGAAGTGCAACGAACCGGCCGAGCGCCGCTACTACGAGCAGGTCGTCGCCCCGCTCGTCGACGAGAACGTGACTGTCGTCCTCAACGCCGACCGCGCGGAGACGCTGCGGATGCTCGTCGACGCCCGTTGCCTGATCATGCCGATCCAGTGGGATGAGCCATTCGGCATGGTCATGTTGGAGGCGATGGCGACCGGGACTCCGGTGGTCGCGCTCAACCGTGGTGCGGTGCCGGAACTGGTTCGGCCCGGGGTGACCGGGCTGGCCTGCGCGCACCCGGCGGAGCTGCCTGCGGCCCTGCGCGCGGCGGAGCAACTCGACCCGGAGGACTGCGTGGCGCACGTCGCGCGGAACTTCTCGGTCGAGCGGATGGCGTACGGCTATGCGGAGATCTACCGGCGTTTCGCCACCGCCGGCCCCGAGGTGCGCGAATCGGCCCGGGTGTCGGCCCGCTGACCCGGCCCGTCGCGGCGTCGCCGGGCGGTCAGACCCGGGCCGTGCCCAGCTCGGCGATGGCGGCGTCGAGTTGCCGCGCGTACGCCGCACTGATGCCACCCTCGCCGAGGCGGACCGCGACCTTCGCGCGCAGTCGGGCCACCGGTGGTGCCAGCGCGTCGTGGCCGGAGCTGACCGCGGCGGTCAGGTTGCGGAGCTCGTTGCGCAGGTCGAGGCCGACGTCGTCACGGATCTCGCCGGCGCTCAGCCCGGCCGCGATCAGCTCGTCGACCCGGTTGGCCGCCTCCATCAGGGTGCCCGGGTCGGAGCGGGACGACGGGGTCTCCGGCCCGGCTGACGGCGTCGTCGTCGGCTCGGACGGGGCGGTGCTCGGTGGGGCGGTGGCGGGAGTTGTCACCGGACTTGCCGAGGGCTGCGCCTGCCGGGTGGGCTGCCGCTCGGGGAGCAGGGCCACGCCGATCAGCACCACCGCGACCGCCAGGACCACGGGCACCAGCAGCAGCGCCAGTCGCCGCCGCGACCAGCGCGACCCGGTGGCCGTCTCTGCGCCGGTGGGCTCACCGTTGGCCGCCGGCACGGGCACCGGCTGCGGCGGCAGGGGTTCGGCGGGCAGCCGAACCGTGGCGGGTGGCGGGTCGTCCGGCACCAACTGGTCGCGAAGCGTGTTGGCGACCTGTCGGGCGGTCGGCCGGTCCGCCGGGTTGCGGGCCAGGCTGCGCAGGCAGATCTCGGCCACCCCCGGGGGCAGCTCCGGCAGCTCGGCGAGCGTCGGCGCCGGGCCGCTGGCCAGCGCGGCGCTGAGCTGCTCCCAGGTCTCCGCCGGGTACGGAACCCGACCGGTGAGCGCCTCGTGCAGCAGGACGCCGAGCGAGTACACGTCGGTGGACGGCTGGGCCGGTGCGCCGTCGAGCCGTTCCGGGGCGACGTACGCCGGAGTGCCGAAGGTCCCGCCGTCCTCGTCCTCGTCGGGGGCGCCGATCCGGGTGGCGATGCCGAAGTCGAGGACCTTGACCCCCGAACCGGTCATCATCACGTTCGCCGGAGTGATGTCCCGGTGCACGATGCCGAGCCGGTGCGCGGCGGCGAGCGCGTCCGCTACCTGCGCGCCCACCTGGACCGCCTCGGCCCACGGCAACGGCCCCTCGGTCAGTCGCAGCTCCAACTCCTCGCCGCTGAGCAGCTCCATCACCACGAACGAGGTGATCGAACCGTCCGGGGCGACAGTCTCGCCGTAGTCGTGCACCGAGGTCACGTGCGGGTGCACCAACTGGGCGGCGGCCCGCGCCTCGTCCCGCACCATGCCCCGGAAGCGCGCGTCCGCGGCCAGCGAGGGAGCGAGCACCTTGAGCGCGACGACCCGGTCCAGCACCTCGTCGTGGGCACGCCAGATCACTGACATGCCGCCGGCGCCGATCTGGTCGAGAAGTCGGTATCTGTGGGCCAGCAACCGGCCCGGATGCAGTGCTGCCTTCACCGATCGCACCTGCCTCAGGGGTGGGAGCGGTATCAGGTTGCGCGAATGCGTTCGGCCTGTCAACGCCGGTGCCGGCTCCGGTCGCCGGGCGGTGTCTGGCGTGCGCCAACCGCCAGCCGCCGACGGCTGGCTGGTCGGCTGCGGGCCCGTGCCAGGATGAAGGGCATGGCGGCGGGACCTGTGGCATTCGTGCTCGGTGGCGGGGGAGTGCTCGGCGCGGTCGAGGTGGGCATGTTGCGCGCGTTGTTCCGCGCCGGCATCCAGCCCGACGTGGTGCTCGGCACCTCGATCGGCGCGGTGAACGGCGCGCTCGTCGCCGCCGACCCGTCGGAGGCGGTGACCGACCGGCTGGTCCGGCTCTGGGCCTCACCGGAGGCGAGCGAGGTGTACGGCGACTCGGTCGCCCGACAGTTGCGTCGCTTCGCCGCCCGTACCCACCTGCACTCGCCCCGGCCGCTGCGTCGCCTGCTCGAAACCGAGCTGGGGGTGGACACCACCTTCGCCGATCTGCGGGTGCCGTTCCGCTGCTGCGCCGCGCACATCGAGCGGGCCGCCGAGCACTGGTTCGACAGCGGTCCGGTGGTGCCGGCGGTGCTGGCGTCGGCCTCGGTGCCGGGGCTGCTCCCACCCATGGAGATCAACGGCGCGCACTACGTGGACGGCGGCATCGTCAACTCCATCCCGATCGGCGAGGCGGTGGCCGTCGGTGCCCGCCGGATCTACGTCCTCCAGGTGGGCCGGATCGAACGCGAGCTGACCCCGCCCCGCCGGCCGTGGGAGATCGCGCAGGTCGCCTTCGAGATATCCCGCCGGCACCGCTTCTTCCGGGAGATGGCCGCGCTGCCCGAGGGGGTGGAGGTGCACGTGCTGCCGACCGGGGGGCTCAACCCGCGAGACGACACCCCGTGGGCGTACCGGGACATGGCGGCGGTGGGACGGCGGATCAGTCGGGCGTACACCGCGTCCCGGCGCTACCTCGCCACCCACCTGGAGCCGTGATGCCGCTGCCCCCCAGGTGGCTTCGCCGGTTGCTGTTCGCGCCCGCAGTGGTGGCACTCGCCGTCGTCGTGGTCACCACACTGCCCGTCTGGGCGCTGCTCGCCGCGGCCGCGTCGCCGCTGGTCCCGGGGCGGTTGCGCCCGTTGCGGCTGCTCTGGATCGGCTGCGTCTACCTGGTCTGGGACGCCGCCGCGCTTGTCGCGCTCTTCCTGCTCTGGGTCGTGTCCGGTTTCGGCTGGCGGACCCGGTCGCCGACCTTCCAACGCGCGCACTACGTGCTGGCCGGCTGGTTCCTGCGGGTGCTGTTCTGGCAGGCCCGCTGGACCCTGCGGTTGCGCATCGACGTGGTGGGCACCGACCCGGACACCGCGCTGCCCGGCCGGCCCGAGCTGGTGCTGTGCCGGCACGCCGGGCCGGGCGACTCGTTCATCCTGATCCACGGCCTGGTCAACTGGTTCCACCGGGAGCCGCGGATCGTCCTCAAGGACAGCCTCCAGTGGGACCCCGCGATCGACGTGCTGCTCAACAGGCTGCCCAACCGCTTCATCGCGCCGACGCCGGAGCGCGGCGAGGAGACGGTACGCCAGGTGGGTCACCTCGCCGCCGGCCTGGACGACAACGACGCGTTCGTGATCTTCCCGGAGGGCGGCAACTTCACCCCCAAGCGCCGACTGCGCGCCATCGCCCGGCTGCGTTCCCTCGGCCTGGAACGGATGGCGCTGCGCGCCGAACGGATGCGGCACGTGCTCGCCCCGCAACCCGGCGGAATGCTCGCCGCGCTTGACGCCGCCCCGGACGCCGGGATCATCTTCGTCGCCCACACCGGACTGGACCGGATGCTCACCGTCGCCGATGTGTGGCGGGAACTGCCGATGGACAAGCAGATCGTGATGCGGTTCTGGTCGGTGCCGCCGGAGGAGGTGCCGACCGGGCGGCAGCAACGCATCGACTGGCTGTTCGACTGGTGGGCGCGGATCGACGAGTGGATCGCGGCAAATCGATGAGCGTGCGCAGCGCGGCCTCGCGGTCGGGAGTGAAAAGCCGGCTCACGGGGGTGGTGCCGCGTAGGGTGCGGGCGTGGACCAGATCTGCGTGGTGACGACTGTGGTTGATGCGCGCTCGGTCGCCGACGTGCTGGCGGCCGCGGCCGTTGCCGGCCGGCTCGCCGCCTGCGCCCAGGTGGGCGGTCAGGTGGACAGCACCTACTGGTGGCGGTCCGGAGTGGAGACCAGCTCCGAGTGGTCGGTGCAGTTCAAGACCGCGCCGGACCGGTTGACGGCGTTGGTGGATCAGATCCGGGTCAGTCACCCGTACGAGGTGCCGGAGATCCTGGTGTCCCGAGTGGACAGTGGTGATCCCGCCTATGCGACCTGGGTGTACGAGCACACCCGACCCTGAGTACGCGGACTCTGGGCCGGGTTCCGGTGGGCTGCCGATGATGGCCGGGTGGATGACACCCGCTATCCCTGCCCGGCCTGTCGCACCCCGGCCGACCTGAGCACCGGCTGCACCGGCTGCGGGCGGGCACCCGATCCGATCGCCGCCGAGGTGGTCCGGCTGGGCCGGGAGGTCGCCCAGCTCGAACCGGAGGTGGAGCAGGCCCGCCGCACGTACACCGAACTGGCTGACCGCCTGTCGGCCACCTCGCGGCGGCGGGCCGAGCTGGCAGCGGTCGTCCGGGCGGGGCTGGCGGTGCCGGCGGTGGCGGGCTCCGCGCCGGTCGGCGGTCCGGTGCCGGTGGTGGCGGGCTCCGCGCCGGTCGGCGGGCCGGTGCCGGTCGGTGGCACCGGTGCTCCGGTGGGTGCGGCACCGGGTGCGGCGGAGACCTCCACCCGGACCGTCCAGGGTCTGCTCTTCGTCCTCGGTGGACTGCTGCTGGCCACTGCGGCTGTGGTGTTCACCGCGGTGGCCTGGGCGTCGGTGGGGGTCGGTGGGCGGGCGTTGATCCTGGCCGCGTTCACCGCGCTGATGCTGACCGTGCCGCTGCTGGCGGTCCGGCGGGGGCTGCGCGGCACTGCGGAGACGTTCGCCGCGGTCGGGCTGCTGTTGGTGGTGCTGGACGGCTACGCGGCCTGGTCGGTGGACCTGGCCGGGGTGGCCGACTGGCCGGGCAGCCGGTACGCCGCGCTGGTCGGGGTGGCCAGCGCGGCGGTCGCCGTGGCGTACGGGCGGGGGAGCAGGTTGACCGGGCCCTGGTTCGCCGCGCTGCTCGCCGCCCAGCCGGTGCTGCCGCTGCTCGCCGTCGCGGCCGAACCGGACGCGGCCGGATGGGTGCTGGTGCTGCTCGCCGTGGCGCTGCTGGACCTGGCCGTGCTCGTCGCACTGCGCGGCCGGCGCGGCGTGGCGTCGCTTGTCGGCCGGGCGTCGGCGGCGGTCGGCCACGTGGGTGCGCTCGTCGGTGCCGCGGGTTGCGCCCTGGTGCCGCTGGTTGTCGGGCGGGCGGCGGGCTCGCCGCTGCTGGCCGGATTGCCGCTGGTGCTCGTCGCGCTGACCGGGCTCGGCGCGGCCTGGTTGGTCGGCGGACCGGCGCTGCGGGCGGTGGGCGGTGGGCTGCTGGTGCCGGTGCTCGCCGCCGCGCTGCTCCGTCCGGTGGCCGAGCTGCGGCCGGCACTGCTGCTGATCGCGGCGGCGGCGGTGGCCCTCGGGTTGGCCGGTGCGGTGCGGCTACTGCCGGCGGCGGTGCGCCCAGAGCTGCCGGTGCGGGAGTCGCCGGGCGTCATCGGGCGGCAGGAGTCCGGGCGGCCCGCCGCAGTGGTCGGGGGTTGGCAGGCCGGCCCGCGCGCCGGTGCGCTGCTGGTCGGGGGTTGGCAGGCCGGCCCGCGCGCCGGTGCGCTGCTGGTCGCGGCCGGGATGGCCCAGCTGACCGCGCTGATCACCGCGGTGCTCGCGGTCGCGGCCGTGAGCCGCTCGCTGCCGCCGTGGCGCGGGGCCGCAATGGGGCCGGACCTGGACTGGGGGTGGCAGCTGGCACCCGCCGTGGCGTTGGCGCTCGGCGCGGCGGTGCTGCTGCTGCCCCGGCGGGTGCGAGCGGTGTTCGCAGTGACCGGCGCGGTGGCGGTGCTGCTCGCCGTGCCCGCCGGATGGGCGGCCCCCTGGCCGGCGGTGGTGGCCGTCGACCTGGTCGGCGGGGTCGCGCTGCTCGTCGCCGTACCGGCCCGCCCGGCGGCCCGCCCCGCCGTGCTGCGTACCGGTGCGCTCGGCGGTGCCGTCCTGCTCGCGCACGGTTCGCTTGTCGCAGTGGCCAGTGCCACAGGTGCCCTGGTGGCGCTCGGCAGCATCGCCGCTGTCGGTCTGGCGCTCGCCGCCCGACGGGGCGCCGGGCCGTACCAACCGGTGGCCGGCGTGGGGCTGCTCGCCGCCCAGCTCGCGCTGCCCGGGATCGCCGCGGTGGCGCTGTTCGCCGCCGGTGCGCCCCCCTGGTGGCAGGCCCGGCTGGCCCTTGTCGCCGCCGGGCTATCGCTTGTCGCGGTGCTCGCTGTGGGTCGCCACCGGATGGAGCTGACCGGGTACGCCGTGACCGGTGCCGTGCTCGCGGTGACCGGACCCGCCCTCACGCCGCCGGTCCTGGCGGGCGACGAGCCACTTCCGTTGTACGCCGCCCTGGCGGCGCTCGGCGTGGTGCTCGTCGTCCGCTGGGACCGGCCGGCGGCGCTCGCCCACCGGCCGGCCCGGTCGAGCGAGTCACCGGTCGGGGGGCCGCCGGTGCTCGTCCGGTCCGGCCCGGTGCGGGCGGTGGGTGGCGCGCTCGCGCTCGTCGCTGTCCTGGCGGCGCTGCCGAGACTGGTGACCGCGCTCGTGTCGCCGTTCGGCGGTCCGGCAGAAATCTGGTCGGGGGTGCCCACGGCCGCCGCCGAACCGGCGGCGTGGCCCGTCGGGTTGGCGTTTGTCGTGCTGGCGGCGGCCGTGGTGCTCGCCGGTTACCGGCCGGCCCACCCGCCAACGCCGCCGGCCGCCGCTGCGGCGTTGCCGGCTGCCGGTGCGCCGCTGCCGGCCGCCGCAGCGCCGCTGCCAACGTTGCGGGTCGCTGCTGCGGCGTTGCCGGCTGCCGATGCGCCGGTGCCGCCGCTGCCGGCTGCCGCTGCGGCGTTGCGGGTCGCTGCTGCGGCGTTGCCCGCGCTGCCGTTCGTCGCGGCCGCGCTGCCGGTGCTGCTCGTCGCGGCCGGCACGCCGTGGCCGGTGCTGCCGGCGGTCGTCCTGCTCGCCGGGGTGGCCGCGCTGCTGCTCGCCGCGCTGGCCGTGCCCCGTCCGACGCTCGCACCGGTCGCCGTGCCGGTGGGGGTGGTGCTCACCGCCTCCGGTGTGGCGGGGCTGCTGGCCACCCGCGCCGGCACGCTCGCCGCGCAGGGAGTGCTGCTGGTGGTGGCAGTTGTCGTCGCCGTCGGGGCGCGCGCGGTCGAGGTGCGGGTCACCGGTTGGTTGGCCGCGGTGGGGGCGGCTGCCGCGCTGGCGGTGACCGCCCCGCTCGCCGGTGGGCTGCCGCTGCGGGTCGCGGCGTACCCGCTGCTGGGGGTGGCCGCGCTGGTGCTGGCCGTCGCCGCGGTGGTCCCGGCGCGGGAGCGGGTCGGGCGGGTGCTCGACGCTGCCGCGCAGGCGGTGGCGCTGGTGGCGGCCGTGCTCGCCGTCGAGGAGGCGCGGCACCTCGCCACCGTCTGCGTGCTCTGGGGAGCGGCCGTCGCGCTGCGGCTGCTGCGCCGGGGCGAGCCGGCCGGCCGGCGGTGGGCGTACGCCGGCATCGCCGCCGGCAGCGAGCTGCTCGGCGCGTGGGTGCTGCTGGTGGCGGGCGGGGTGACAGTGCTTGAGGCGTACACCCTGCCGGCCTCGGCGCTCGCCCTCGGCGCGGGTCTGCTGGCGCTGCGCACCCGGCCGGGGCTGACCAGTTGGCCGGCCCTCGGCCCGGGGCTTGTCGCGGCGCTGCTACCGAGTCTCGTGTCGGTGCTGGCCGGGGCGGACCCGCAGCCGTGGCGGCGACTGTTCCTCGGCGCGGCGGCCCTCGGCGCGGTACTGCTCGGCGCCACCCGCCGGTGGCAGGCGCCGGTGCTGCTCGGCGGGGGTGTGCTGGCGCTGTTGGCGTTGCACGAGGTGGCCCGGGGTTGGGACCTGCTGCCCCGGTGGATCTACCTCGGGGTGGGTGGGCTGGCGCTCGTCGGGCTGGCCGCCACCTACGAGCGGCGGCGGCGTGACCTGGCTCGACTGCGGGCCACGGTGGCCCGGCTGGGCTGAGTCGGACCAGGGGGTAGGGCCTGCCCTACCCCCCTTTCGGGGGCTGTCGGGGTTACTCAGCGCTACCGCGATCCGGAGACTTGGCAGTGAGCCCGAACCGCCCCGGTTCAGGCACGAGCGGATCGGGAGCAGCAATGGTGCTCGGAGCGGTGGCGGAACCGCCAGTACGGCGGCGAGGCAGTGACTACGCACAGTTGTCGCGGCGGATCAGCCAGGCGGGCCTGCTGGAGCGCCGTCCCGGCTGGTACGTGACCCGCATCGCGCTCACCCTCGGCGCCTTCGTGGCCGGCTGGGTCGCGGTGTTCCTGCTCGGCGACTCCTGGTGGCAGCTGCCGCTCGCGGCCCTGATGGCGGTGGCCACCACCCAGGTCGCGTTCCTCGGTCACGACGCCGGGCACCGGCAGATGTTCCGCCGTCGTGGGCCCAGCGAGCTGGTCGGGTTGCTCGCCGGCAACCTGGCGGTGGGGCTCAGCTACGGCTGGTGGGTGGACAAGCACAACCGGCACCACGCCAACCCGAACCACGAGGACGAGGACCCGGACGTCGGCGCGGGCGCCCTGGTCTGGACCCACGAGCAGGCGCTGGAAACCAGGGGATTCGGCCGCTGGATGGCGAAGCGGCAGGCGTACTTCTTCTTCCCGATGCTGCTCCTTGAGGGTCTGAACCTGCACGTGGCGAGCATCCGGGCGATCGTGGGCCGGGCGGACGGCGGGTACGCCGTCCCGATGCGACACCGGGCGGCCGAGGCGGCGCTGCTCGTCGTGCACACAGTCGGTTACGTGGCGCTGCTGTTGGCGGTCATGTCCCCGGTCAAGGCGCTGCTCTTCGCGGTCGTGCACCAGGCGCTGTGGGGCCTCTACATGGGGTGCGCGTTCGCGCCGAACCACAAGGGCATGCCCATGCCGACCGCCGAGGACGAGCTGGACTTCCTGCGTAAGCAGGTGCTGACCTCCCGCAACGTGCGGGGCAGCCGGGTTGTCGACACCGCACTTGGTGGGCTCAACTACCAGATCGAGCACCACCTGTTCCCGAACATGCCCCGTGCCAACCTGCGGCGGGCCCAGCCGATCGTTCGGGCCTACTGCGTCGAGCAGGGCATCCCGTACGCCGAGACCGGGCTGATCGAGTCGTACCGGCAGGCGCTCGGTCACCTGCACGAGGTGGGTCGGCCGCTGCGCGGCTGAACGGGAACGGCCGTTGGGCGGCTGCGGTGAGGACTTTGCGGTGGGGCGGGCATCAGCAGATGCCCGCCCCACAGTCGTATGCCCGGACCGCGGTTAGCGGTGGATCGGGGCCGGGCAACTGCTCGGCGATCTCATCATCGCGGGCAGCGTCGGTCGCGCTGTTGGACCGCCCTGGGAGAAGCTGGTCGCCACGTTTCCTGAATCGCCGTGGGGTCCACGTTCCACCCCCTCACCATTACGGCACCTTCTATCACATCGGAGATATCCGTGACATCGTTCGACCTCGCGTCGCCGATCGGGCCCTGGGTGGTCGTCGCGCTGAACGACGACCGCGTGGCCCACGAGAGGGTGGCGGCACTTGCACCCGGCGGCGTCGTCCGGAGATTGAACTCTCGGAGCATGGTCGATGCCGCTGGCCTCTTCGCTGAGTTCGCGGACAAGCTGGAATTCCCCTCGTACTTCGGCCACAACTGGTATGCGCTCGTGGATTGTCTCGATGACCTCCACGGCAGTTGGCACGGCAAGCGCCCTGTCGTCGTTCTTGTGGAGGAGGCTGACGTACTGGTGGGAAAGGATTTCTTTCCGCTATTCATCGCCCTGCTGTGCGAGGCTGCGGAACGAGCCAACCTTTCTCTCGATGCCGATGGAATTCCCCGGGATCGCCCACCGTTTCCACTCCACTTCATGTTCTTCCTGGTGCATCGTGACGTTCGGGAGGTGGCTACGGTTCTGAGCACGCGAGACGACATGCTGATTCGCCAATCCGATGGCCGTCTGCTGGTGTGGTCCCAATCCGAGTGATTTGACGCGGCAGGGGCTACGCCCGTACGAGCTGCTGCTCCCTACCGCTACTGGGCGATCGACGGAAGGTGGCGCGTCCGGCTCGCTGACCGCGCCACCGGTAGGGTCTGCTCATGGCAGACCTGCTCACCGCGGACGCGGTGCGAGAAGAGCTGGGCCGGTTGGCCGACTGGTCGGGTGACCCGACCGGCATCGGTCGCACCGCCCAGCTCGGCAGTTTCCCGGCGGCCATCGCGGTGGTGGACCGGGTGGCGGCGGTGGCCGAGGAACTCGACCACCATCCCGACATCGACATCCGATGGCGGACCCTGACCTTTCGCTGTGTCACGCACTCGGCCGGTGGCGTCACCCACCTGGACATCGAGTTGGCCCGGCGGATCGACGACATCGTCCGGAGCGCGGCATGAGATTCGAGATCAGCAAAGTTCTGGACGCCATCGAGGGACGGGTCTGCACCGATCCGTCGCTGGCCCGAGCCGTGATCGACCTGGCCGAGGTGATCCGCTACCAGGACATCGACGGTGGTCGGCCGGCCAGCCTGCTGCGCCTCGGCATGGTCATCGACGCGCTCTCCCGCGAGTTGGAGGAGGACAGCGTCCAGGTCTACGCGGTGGTGCACCGGGCGTTGCTCTCCGACGCCGACCTGACCTCCAACGAGCGGATGGTGGTGCGCCGCTGGGCCGACGACGGGCTCGTCGAGGTGCTCGACAACCCGGGTGACCGGATGTTGGAGGTGGCCGACCTGCTCGGGTTGCCGGTGCTCAGCCGGGTGCGCTTCGACGGGCTGCGCGGGCGGTTCCCGTGGCTTGTCGAGCAGCCCGGCCGGGTGGTCGCGCCGGTGCCCGGCGCTGGCGGGCCGGTGTTCATCGCGCACGTCGGTGGTGGGCACGCGCCGGTCGCCGGCAAGCGCTCGCCGACCGGGGTGAAGCTGCTGGCCCGCCAGTGGCGCTGCCCGGAGTCGGGTTGCGCGCTGTTCGGCGGCGGTGGCGGGGGTGGCGCGTTCGCCGACCTGGCCGGTGGTGCCGACCGCAGCCCGGCCGCCCAGCCGCCGCCGTCACTGCGCAACGGGGTGCCGACCTGCCCCCGGCACGGCGCGCGGCTCGGCGACGCCGGCCCGCGTCCGCGTACCGAGGTGCTCGCGGTGCGCGTCGGTGGTCTGGTCCGGCGGCGGTTCGTGCTCAGCGAGGAGAAGCCGGTGGTGGCTGGCCGGGCGCCCGAGCAGGACGGCGGGATCATGCTCGGGCAGTGGCTCAACGACGAGGCCCGGCGGTGGATCAGCCGTGGTCACGTCCAGTTCGAGCTGCGGGTCGGCGAGGTGATCGTGACCGACATCAGCACCAACGGCTCCGGCATCCGTCCGGCCGGCTCGATGACCGAGTCGGACCGGATTCCGCTGGCCCCACAGCAGTCCCGGGTGCTGGGCGAGAACGACATGATCGAGCTGTACCCGGGCGTGCAGATCGGCCGCGCCGAGGAACTGCCGACGGGCGCCCCCTTCACTCCCACCTCGGTAATGGCCGAAGCCCCCACGATGGCCATGCGCCTACCCCGCCCGTAACCCCACCCCGCGCCTCCAGCGCGCTCCCGCGCCCCCGGTGCTCCCGCGCCCTCCGGTGCTCCCGCGCCCTCCGGTGCTCCCGCGCCCCCCCGGTTGATCATGAAGTTATTGCCACGACACGCCGCGGTGGCGGGCAATAACTTCATGATCAACGCGCGGGGATTCAGGCGGCCGGCGCCGGGGGTTCAGGCGGCCAGCACCTCGGTTAGCGTGGTTACCGCCTGGTCGATCTCCTTTTCGGTGATCACCAGGGGTGGGGCTAGCCGGATCGTCGAGCCGTGGGTGTCCTTCGCGAGGATGCCGCGCTCCATCAGGCGCTCGCACGCCTCCCGGCCGCTCATCAGCGCCGGGTCGATGTCCAGGCCGGCCCAGAGACCACGGACGCGTACGCCGACCAGGCCCTTGCCGAGCAGCCCTTCCAGGCCGGCGCGCAGCCGTTCACCAAGTTCGGCCGAGCGGCGCTGGAACTCGCCGGTGGCCAGCAGCCGGACCACCTCGATCGCCACCGCGCAGGCGAGCGGGTTGCCGCCGAAGGTGGAGCCGTGCTGGCCGGGCTTGAGCACGCCGAGCACGTCGGCGTTCGCGGCCACCGCGGAGACCGGCACGATGCCGCCGCCGAGCGCCTTGCCGAGCAGGTACATGTCGGGCACGACGCCCTCGTGGTCACAGGCGAAGGTCTCGCCGGTACGCCCCAGACCCGACTGGATCTCGTCGGCGATGAACAGCACGTTGCGGTCGGTGCAGACCTGGCGCACCCCGGGCAGGTAGCCCTCCGGCGGCACCACCACGCCCTGTTCGCCCTGGATCGGCTCCAGCAGCACCGCCACGGTGTTCTCGTCGATCGCGGCGGTCAGCGCGGCCAGGTCGCCGTACGGCACGACAGTGAACCCCGGGGTGTACGGCCCGAAGTCGGCGCGGGCGTCCTCGTCGGTGGAGAAGCTCACGATGGTGGTGGTGCGGCCGTGGAAGTTGCCCTCGGCGACCACGATGTTGGCCTGCCCGGCGGGCACCCCCTTGACCTGGTAGCCCCACTTGCGGGCCACCTTGATCCCGGTCTCCACCGCCTCGGCGCCGGTGTTCATCGGCAGCACCAGGTCCTTGCCGCACAGCTCGGCCAGCTCGCGGCAGAAGTCGGCGAACTGGTCGTGGATGAACGCCCGGCTGGTAAGCGTGAGCCGGTCCAGTTGGGCGTGCGCGGCGGCGATCAGCTGCGGGTGCCGGTGGCCGAAGTTCAGCGCCGAGTAGCCGGCCAGGCAGTCCAGGTAGCGCTTGCCGTCCACGTCGGTGAGCCAGGCGCCCTCCGCCGACGAGATCACCACCGGCAGCGGGTGGTAGTTGTGCGCTGTGTACTTCTCCGCGTCGCGCACGGCGGACGGGGTCCGCAGCATGTCCTCAATCACTTGCTTGCCTTTCCCTGACGGAGTCGCAGCGTGCAGCACTTCGGTCCGCCGCCGGCCTTACGCAGCTCGGACAGGTCGACACCGATGGTTTCGTAGCCCCGGTCGCGCAGTTTGGCGGCCAGGTCGGTGGCCTGTGCGGGCAGCACCACGTGCCGGCCGTCGCTCACCGCGTTGAGGCCCAGTACCTCGGCGTCGGCCATTGTGGCGTGCACGGCGTCGGGGAAGAGCCGACGCAGCACGGCCTGGCTGCCGGGGGAGAACGCTTCCGGCAGGTACGCCACGGTCCGCTCGTCGAGCACGGTAAGCGCGGTGTCCAGGTGGTAGAAGCGTGGGTCGACGAGCTGCATGGTGATCACCGGGTAGCCGAAGACCTCCTGCAACTGGGCGTGCGAGGCGTGCGCGGTGCGGAACCCGGTGCCGGCCAGCAGGTGGTCGCCGGCCAGCAGGACGTCGCCCTCGCCCTCGTTGACGTGCTTCGGGTCGTACATCTCGAAGCCCGCGTCCTCGAACCAGGCCCGGTAGGCCGGTGCCTCGTCGGCGCGCTGCGGGTCGCGGAACTGCACGGCCATCGCCTTGCCGTCGATCACGGTGCCGCCGTTTGCGGCGAAGACCATGTCGGGAAGGCCGGGCACCGCGGTGATCTCCTCGACGGTGTGGCCCAGATCAAGGTACGTCTGGCGCAGCTGCTCCCACTGCCGGATGGCCAGCGCGGTGTCCACCGGCGCGCTCGGGTCCATCCAAGGGTTGATCGCGTAGTCGACGGCGAAGTACGTCGGCCGGCACATCAACAGGCGCTGGCTGGTGGCGTCCATCGTCATTGTCCTGCTCCCAGGGTCGGGCGCGCCCGGCCACCGTGGCCCACGGGCTGGCGCCGTTGCTCAACGCTATGCGGCCTCAGCGGCAGGATCCACCACCGAGAGTTGCGCAGACCGAACATTCGTTGCGTCTGCGCGGCCGGGGGGAGCGATTCGTTGTGTCAGCGCGTTGCGGTGATCGACTCGTGTTTCCGGAAAGCGCGGTATCGGGGCGACCGGGACAGCCCGACTTCCGGGAAGCCGAGTGGATCAGGTCAGGCCGAGTCGATCAGGTCAAGCCGGGTGGGTCAGGTTCAGAAAACACTTCAGGGGCGGCGAACCGCCGCCCCTGAAAGGGTGTCTGCCCGGCCGGTGAACCACCGGTTGGTCGGGCTACCGGCGAACCGCCGGTGTTTGCCGGTGCATCACCGGCGAGCGGAACAGTGCCCGCTAGAAACGATCGACAAACTGTGAGTCAAGCCACTCCCGGAAGCGCTGCACCCAGTCGCCGTCGGTGGTCGGCCAGTCGAACTGCCCGGTCATCGCGAGCACTCCGATCACCACTGCGGCCAGCCCGATCAGCACGCCGAAGAGCGCGTCGGTCTTGCCGGCGACGTGCCGCCGGCGGGTGGCCATCAGGCCGAGCACCGCGAGCACCGCGCCGAAGGCGCCGAGCCCGATGCCGTACCCGGCCAGGGTGCCGGTCAGCACGAACATCGCGCCGGCGACGGAGACGATCAGCCCGAGGGTGGCGAGCAGGCTGGCCCGTGGCTTCGGGCCGCGGGTCACCGACGGCTCGGGCGTGGTCACGCCCGGGGTCGGGTCGACCGGGCGGTCGGTGGTGACCCGGTTTGTCGGGTCGACCGGGCGGTCGGTGGTGACCCGGTCTGTCGGGTCGGGCCGCGTGGTGGTGTTGTCGAGGTCGGCGTCCCGCTCGGTGGTGCGCGCCAGGGTGGGGGCGGTGCCGGCGCGGGACTCGGTCGCCACCGGGGTGGCGGTCCGGGAGTCCGTCTCGACCGGGCCGGCGGTGTCGGTCCGGGTCTCGCTCGTCACCGGGCGGGCGGTGCCGGTCCGGGTCTCGCTCTCGACCGGGCGGGCGGTGGCGGCTCGGGCCACCGCGGCGCGATCGGCGGCCCGCCGCTCGGCCTCGCCGGTCTGCCCGCCGGGCGTGGCGGCGCTGCGGTACGTCGTCTGGTCGGCGTCCCGGTCGGTGACCGTCGGTCGGCCGGCGACATCGTCGGACCGGCCCGGGTCGCTGGCCGCCGTGCTGTCCCGGTCGGCGATCTGGGTGTCGCGGCCGTCAACGCGGCCGTCGAGGTTCTCGTCCCGCGTCGGTGCCGGCTCGGACCGGCGGGACAGCGAAGGAATCCTGACCACTACACACCTCCTGATAAATGCGTGGTGGCCGATGAAGGGGGTGGCACCCACGCGGTTCTGCCCTGAAATACCCACCTGGGCGTTTCCTGACACCAATCCCGGGTACGGGGTCGGGCTCCGATCAACGGCGGGCCGGACCGACCTGCCTGGTGGGCTTTCTCGACCTGCCCGTCGTGGGCGCGGACCTGGGCGTGGGTGTGGGCGCGGCGGGGAGCAACAGCACCCCGGCCTGCTGCACGAACACCTCCCGCTTGTCGACGGCCCGGCCCTTGCCATCGAGTACGTAGCCCGTCAGCCAGACCCATCCCTGGTACGTCGGGCGCGGGTCCACGCTCACCAGCCGGAGGTGGAGCGCCCGCTCACCGGCGAACTGCACCGAGCACGCCGCGCCGATCAGCAGTAGGTCACCGGGTTTCCACTCGGTCATGTCGGCCAGTGGTCGCGTTGATCGGGATGCGGTGGCGGGCCCGGCAGGGCAGGTCGCCGCCGCAGCGGCACACGGTGCGCCAGCGCACCCAACTCCACACCGGTCGGTGCCGGCGGGCGAGGGTCAGCGCGGTGACCAAGAGATATTCGTTGTACGACACGCGCATGGCGGTGTCCTTCCGAGCAATGGTGTTCCGCCGGCCTTGTGCTGACGCTATTCCCGAAATTGTTTTCTGGGAGGGGCCAGCGCGTGACAGCATGTTCCATCCTGGCCCCCTTGTGCAATCCGCACCACCGCCCTAATGTCAGGCCACATTGACGCACGATGAATGGAATGGAATTGCGTGCGGGGCGAAACATTCGGTGTTGCAGGAGGGACGCGGTGATGTTGCATGACGGATGAAACAAGCGGTTCCACGGTCCCTCGGCGGCAGCTCGGACGGCTGCTCACGCAGCTCCGCGTGGATGCCTCGGTCTCGCTGGACGCCGCGGCCGAAGCGCTCGACTGCTCCCGGCAGAAGGTGTGGCGCATCGAGAAGGGCTTGGTCCCGGTGCGGGTGGTGGACGCCCGAGCGATGTGTGCCCTCTATCGGGTGCCCGACGCCATGGGCGAGATCGTGGCCGGGTTGGCGAAGGAGACCCGCGCCAGAGGTTGGTGGCACTCGTACGGCGATGTCGTCCCGTCGTGGTTCTCGCTGTATGTCGGCCTGGAATCCGCCGCAACGCTGATTCGCCGATATGACTCGGAACTGATCCCCGGGCTCCTGCAAACCCGGGAGTACGCAAGCGAGCTGTTCCGTCGGAAGAACCCGACGATGCGCGCGGAGGATCGGGAGAAGCTGGTCGAGGTCCGCCTGCAACGGCAGGGCATCCTCGTGCGCCGGCTGCCCACCGCACCCACCCTGCGGGTCGTCCTGAGCGAGGCGGTGCTGCGACGCACCATCCCCGATCGCCGGGCGATGGCTCAGCAGCTACGGCACCTGCTCGACGTTGCCGCACTGCCGACGGTGAGTTTGCGGGTCCTGCCGCTCGCCGCCGGTCCGCCGTTGGCGAGCGAGACCGGCACCTTCGTCCTCCTGGACTTCCCGCAGGCCTTCGGGAGGGCGTCCACCGAGCCGACCACCGTCTACGTGGAGAACATCACCGGGGCGCTCTATCTGGACAAGCCGGCCGAGGTGGCCGCCTACGAACATGTCTGGTCGGACCTGGAAGCCCTTGCCCCGGGTGAGGCAGAATCAGAGAAATTGATCACTACGATCATCGAGGAGCATCATGACTGACCTTGCCGGTGCGACCTGGCGCAAGAGCACCCGCAGCGGCGGGAGCGGCGGTGACTGCGTCGAGGTGGCCGACAAGCTGCCCGGCGTGGTGGGCGTACGGGACAGCAAGGACCCGGCCGGTCCGGCGCTGACCTTCGCGCCCGCCGCCTGGGCCGCGTTCCTGGTAGACGTCCCGCGCCACCGCCAGGGCTGACCGTCGCGCGGCTCACTCGGCCCGGGCTGGGCGGCTGACTATCCTTGGCACCCGTGCCAGAGGGACACACGATCCACCGCCTGGCGGCCCGGCACGCCGAGTTGTTCGCCGGGGACAAGGTGCACGCCACCAGCCCGCAGGGTCGCTTTGCCGACGGTGCCGCCCGGCTCTCCGGCACCCTGTTGGAGGGCACCGAGGCGTACGGGAAGCACCTGCTGCACCACTACGCCGGTGAACTGACCCTGCACGTGCACCTCGGCTTGTACGGCAAGGTCACCGACGGGCCGGGGGAGCCGCCCGAGCCGGTCGGTCAGGTGCGGCTGCGCCTGGCCAGCGACCGACACTGGCTGGACCTGCGCGGACCCACCGCCTGCGAGCTGCTCACCCCACCCGAGGTGGCCGCACTGCGGGACCGCCTCGGGCCGGATCCGCTGCGGGCCGACGCCGACCCGGAGCGGGCGTACCGGCGGATCTCCCGCAGCCCGACGCCCCTCGCGGCGCTGCTGCTGGACCAGTCGGTGGTGGCCGGCACCGGGCTGATCTTCGTGACCGAGGCGTTGTTCCGGGCCGGGCTGCCGCCGACGATGCCCGGCCGGCGGCTCGGCCGTGCCGGCTGGGACGCGCTCTGGGCCGACCTTGTCGCGCTGATGCGGCTCGCGGTCGAGCACGGCCGGATCGACACCGTGCGGGACGCGCACCTGCCGGAGGCGATGGGCCGGGCGGCGCGGGTGGACCGGCACGGTGGCGAGGTGTACGTCTACCGCCGCCCCGGAGCGCCCTGCCACGTCTGCGGCACCGAGGTCAGCCGCGGTGAGCTGGCCGGGCGCAACCTCTACTGGTGTGGTAGTTGCCAGGCCGGCTGATCCACCGCGGCGGGTGTCCACGCCGTGCCTGATCCCACCGAGGTGGGCGTCCACGCCGTGCCTGATCCCACCGAGGTGGGCGTCCACGCCGGGCTTGATCGTGCTCGATCGTGGTTGTTGTGGTGTTGGGGTGGGTTGGAGGGGACTCGAACCTGGATCGGGCGTGATCATGGGAGGGGCGGCCAGGTCGGTGAGCAGGTCGAGCGCCGCGTCCAGTGCCAGGTCCATCGGCAGTTCGTGCAGGGGCTGCCGGGTCGGCAGCGCTCCACCAGCAGGGCGCGGCGTTCCGGGTCGTGGGCGAGCAGCCGGATCGCGCCGTCGCCGTCCCAGTGGGCCAGCGCGTCTGCTTCGCGTCGGCTGTCGTCGTCCGGGTACTGGAGCTTCAGCACCGCCGCCGTGCCGTCCGGCAGGCCTGCCGGCAGCGCCAGCGAGGCGTAGGCCTGCGGGAAGGGCGGGCCGAGCCGCAGCGACCGCTGCTCGGCGCACTCCGCCAGCCACCCCGGGAGAGTGGCCAGCCAGGCTCGGCCGGTAGATCATGGTGTTCACATGTCGATCCACAGTGGTTAGCGTGGGGACGTGCAGATCGGCGTGAACGTCCCGAACTTCGGCCCGGGCACCGACCCCGACGTGCTGCGACGGTGGGCGCTGACGATCGAGGGTCTCGGGTTCGACCTGCTGATGGTCTCCGACCACATCGCGATCACCCCGGACGTGGCCGAGCAGTATCCTGCGCCGTTCTACGAGCCGTTCACCACGTTGTCCTGGCTGGCCGGGGCGACCCACCGGGTCAAGCTGGGCACCACCGTGCTCATCGTCCCGTACCGGCACCCGCTGCTCACCGCCCGGATGGCGGCGAACCTCAACCGGCTCAGCGGCGGCCGGCTCGTCCTCGGGGTCGGGGTCGGCTGGGCCCGGCAGGAGTTCGAGGCGCTTGGCGTGCCGTTCCAGCGGCGCGGCGCGCTGACCGACGAGTACCTGCGCGTGATGCGCGACGCCTGGCACCACACCGACGACTACGACAGCCCGGCGATCCCGCTCTGGGTCGGCGGCAACAGTGACGCCGGCATGCGGCGCGCGGTCCGACTCGGCGACGCCTGGCACCCGCTGCGGTTCACGCCCGGGAAGCTCACGGAGGCGGTCGGCCGGCTCGGCGCCGTCGCCGACGAACTGGGCCGCCCCAAACCGGCGGTGACGCCGCGCATCGCGCTCCAGGAAACCCGCGAACCGGTCACCGACCCGGACCGGCCAGCCGGTGTCGGCACCATCGACCAGATCATCGCCGACCTTGAGCAGATCCGGCTGCTCGGCGCGGAGGCGGTGGTGCTCGACCCGTTCAACGACGACCTGACCGAGATCCGCCAACCTGAGCGCGCCTGGCGGACCCTCGCGGCCGTTGCCGCCTACGCCAAGACCCAGGAGGTCCGATGACACCAGACGACGAGAGGTTTCTCCGCCGCGCCGTGGAGATCGCCAGCCGGGCCGGTGCGTCAGGCGAACGGCCGTTCGGGTCGCTGCTTGTCGGGGCGGACGGCACCGTGCTGATCGAGGACCACAACACTGTGGTCTCCGACTCGGACATCACCGCGCATCCGGAGCTCAAGCTGGCCCGCTGGGCCGCCCGGGAACTCGCCCCGGAGGTGGCCGCGGGCACCACCATGTTCACAAGCTGCCAGCCCTGCCCGATGTGCGCGACAGCGATCGACCGCTCCGGTCTCGGCCGGGTGGTGTACGCCCTGTCCAGCGAGCAGTTCGAGGAGGTCAAGCCGGCCACCCCGGCGCTGCCTCCGGTCCGCTACGAGGGGCCGGCGTTGTTCGACGAGGCGCGTCAGCCGATCGACAACTACTACTGACCGGGGCGGTGGGGACGGCCGTCGGCCTCTGTCGGCGGCTCAGTCGGGCTTCAATCGGGAACGCAGCCGGGCCGGCCGGACGTGGCTGAGGTCGCGTCAGCGGGGGGATCACCTCAGGCTCGCCTCCTGAGATTGCGGTGTGACGCAAGCGAAATTGACAGTCGACCGCAGCCGGAGCAGGGTTGAGAGGTGACAACGATGTCAACGGGCAAACAGGAGGAAACGCACCGCGTTCCTCCGGTGTGGCTGCGGCCCCACGCCGTACCGTTGACGGTTTTGCGGCGCAGACCCGGTCCGTCCGCCGATCCTGGCCGTATGTCCCTTTCCCCATCCGACGGTGACCAGCTGAAATGAGCGACGTGCCCCGATCCGACGCCACCACCACCCCCGCGCCCGCAGGGTCGCCCGACCTGCCCGACCTGGACGACTTCCTCGCCGGCCAGGCCCGCACACTGCTCGACACGGCTCGTCGCGCGGTCCGGGCCGAGGGCGGCTTCTGGTGGTTGACCGACGACCGCACTCCGGACCGTGGCGAACCGGTGTACACCTGGATCACCTGCCGGATGACCCACGTCGCCGCCCTCGCCCACCGCAACGGCGACCCGGACGCCGCCGCCCTGGTCGACCACGGAATCGCCGCGCTCAGCACCCTGCTGCGGGACAGCCGGTTCGGCGGTTGGTTCAGCGCGGTGGACCAGCAGGGCACGCCCGTCGACGACCACAAGGCCGGCTACGACCACGCGTTCGTGCTGCTCGCCGCGTCCAGCGCCGCCCGCGCCGGGCGGCCCGGCGCGCAGGAGTTGCTCGCCGACGTGCTGAGCGTGGTGCGGGACCGGTTCTGGGACGACGAGGCGGGCGCGGTCCGCGAATCGTGGAACCGGGACTGGACGGTCACCGAGGACTACCGGGGCGCGAACAGCAGCATGCACATGGTCGAGGCGTTCCTCGCCGCTGCCGCCGCCACCGGCGACACCAACTGGACCGACCGCGCCCTGCGGATCGCCCACCACCTGGTGCACACCGAGGCCGCCCGGCACGACTGGCGGCTGCCCGAGCACTTCACCGCCGACTGGACGCCGCTGCTCGACTACAACCGGGACCAGCCCGCCGACCAGTTCCGGCCGTACGGCTCGACAATGGGCCATTGGCTGGAGTGGGCCCGGCTGCTGCTGGAGTTGGAGGCGGTCCTCCCGCAGCCGCCACGCTGGCTGCTCGCCGACGCCCGTCAGCTGTTCGCCGCCGCCGTACGCCGGGGTTGGGCGGTGGACGGCGCGGACGGCTTCGTCTACACGATCGACTGGGACGACCGGCCGGTGGTGCGCTCCCGGATGCACTGGGTGCTCGCCGAAGCCGTCGGTGCGGCGGTGACCCTGCACCGGCGCACCGGCGACGACGCCTACGCCGACTGGTACCGGGTCTTCTGGGCGTACGCGCGTCGCTACCTGGTCGACGCCACCGGCTGGCGGCACGAGTTGGACCCACAGAACCTGCCCGCCGACACGGTCTGGCACGGTCGGCCGGACGTCTACCACGCATACCAGGCGGTGCTGCTGTCCCGCTCGGCCAACGGGCTCGGTGGCCCCGGCCCGCTCGCGCCGGGCGAGGTGGCCGCATGATCGTGGTCGCGGGTGAGGCGCTCATCGACCTGGTGGTCAGCGCCGACGGGCAGCGCGCCGTGCCGGGTGGGTCCCCGGCCAACGTGGCGGTCACCCTGGCCCGGCTGGACCAGCGGGTACGGCTGCTGGCCCGCTTCGGCGACGACGAGTACGGCCGGCAGCTCGCCGAGCACCTGAGCGCCAACCAGGTGGAGCTGGACTGGGCGGTCCACGCCCCGGAGCCCACCTCGGTGGCGGTGGCCACGTTGGACGCCGCCGGTCAGGCCAGCTACGAGTTCCGGCTGACTGGCACGGCGGACTGGCAGTGGACGCCGGGGGAGTTGCCCGACCTGGCCGGTACGCCGGCGACCGCGCTGCACACCGGGTCCCTCGCGCTCGCGCTGGCGCCCGGGGCGCGGGTGCTGACGGACCTGCTCGCCCGGGAACGCCGCCGCGACGGGCTTACCGTCTCGATCGACCTCAACCTTCGGCCGAGCATCGTCACCGACCGGGCGGCCGAGCAGGCCAGGGTACGACGCCAGGTGCCCCTCGCGAACCTGGTGAAGGCCAGCGACGAGGACCTGGCATGGCTCTACCCGGGCCGCCCGGTGGGTGACGTGCTGGCCGAGTGGCACGACGCCGGGGTGTCCTGCGCTGTGGTGACCCGGGGTGGTGAGGGCGCCTGGCTGCTCGCTCCGAACGGATCGCTGCACGAGCAGCCGGCGGTACGCACCACTGTTGTCGACACCGTCGGGGCCGGTGACTCGTTCACCGGAGGCCTGCTGGCGGCGCTCGCCGACCTCGACGCGCTCGGCGACCGGCCGGCCGACCGGCTCGCCGAGGTCACCGAGCAGCAGTGGGACGCGGTGCTCCGGCAAGCCGCCACGGTTGCCGCGCTCACCTGCGCCCGCCGGGGCGCCGACCCACCCCGCCGTGCCGAGGTCGACGCCCTGCTCTGACACGCGTCGATCATGGAGTTGTGGCGCCTGACTTGACGTGATTCAGGCGCTTTGTCACCCACCACAACTCCATGATCAACGCAGGGGTCGGGGCAGGGGTCGGGGCAAGGGTGGGGCAGGGGTCGGGGCGGGGTGGGGATCAGCGCGGGGGGGTTAGGCCTCGGGGGCGCAGGCTGGTGGGGAGCACGATTGTTGACGGCGGGGTGTCGTCGTCGCCGGCGATCCGTTGGAACAACCGCTCGGTGGCGACCCGCGCCAGCTCCCGGGTGTCGTAGGCGACGACGGTCAGCGGCCGGGGCATCAGGTGGGACAGCTCGAAGTCGTCGAAGCCGACAAGCGCGGCGGTGCTGCCCCGGCGGTGCAGCTCCTGAAGCGCGCCGACGGTGAGCCGGTTGTTGGCGCAGAAGAACGCCGTCGGCGGGTCCGCCCGGTCCAGCAGCGCGGCGACCGCCCGCCCGGCCTCCTCGGGCGCGATGAGCCGCTCGCAGACAAGCGACTCGTCAGGTGCGACCCCGGCCGCGGCCAGTGCCGCCCGCGCCCCCGCCAACCGCTCGCGCATCGTGGACACGCTCGGCGCACCGAGCAGCATGCCCACCCGGCGGTGCCCCTCGTCGAGCAACGCGCCGACAGCGGCGTGGCTGCCGCCCCGGTTGTCCAACAGCACGGCGTCGGCGTGCAGCCCCTGCGGCGGCCGGTCCAGGAACACCACAGGCATCCCCAGCTCGACCTCACGCCGCAGGAACGAGTGGTCCAGGCCCGCCGGCACCACAAGCAGCCCGTCGACCCGGCGCTGGGTGAAGTCCTGGAGCAGGGCGCGTTCCCGCTCCGGGTCCTCCTCCGACGAGGCGGTGATCAGCATCGTGCCGTGGGCGGCGGCGATCTCGGCGGCGACGCTGGCGATCGTCGCGTAGAACGGGTTCGCGATCTCCTCGATGAGCAGCCCGACTGTCGCGTTGAGCTGCCGGGAGCGCAGGTTGCGGGCGATGTCGTTGCGCCGGAAGCCCAGCTCGGCGATGGCGGCCAGCACCCGGCCGACCAGCTCCTGACCCACCGGCTCGTCGTTCACCACCCGGGAAACCGTCTTCAGGCTCACCCCGGCGTGCCGGGCCACGTCGACCATTGTCGGGCGCCGACGCGTCGTCGGCCGGGCCGGAGTCTGGGTCACGGATGGTCCTCCACGGCGGGCACCGGTCAGCGGTCGAGGGCAGCGAGCGCGTCGACCGCCTTCCGGGCGGCGACGAGCACCGGATCCCACACCGGCGCGTACGGCGGAGCGTAGCCCAGGTCCAGTGACGTCATATCGTCCACCGTCATGCCGTTCCAGAGTGCCACGGCCAGTGTGTCGATCCGTTTGGCCGCCTCGGACCAACCGACGATCTGCGCGCCGAGCAGCCGGCCGCTGGGCCGCTCCGCGATCAACTTGACGGTCATCGGCCGGGCACCGGGGTAGTAGCCGGCCCGGCTCGTCGACTCGGCGATCACCGACACGAAGTCGAAGCCGGCCAGGGTGGCCTCCCGCTCCCGCAGGCCGGTACGCCCCACCTCCAGGTCGCAGACCTTGGTCACGGCAGTGCCGATCACGCCGGCGAAGGTGGCGTACCCGCCGCCGATGTTGATCCCCGCCGCGCGGCCCTGCTTGTTGGCGTGCGTGCCCAGCGGCACGTGCACCGGCATCCCGCTGACCCGGTGCAACGTCTCCACGCAGTCGCCCGCCGCCCAGACGCCGGACAGCCCGGCCACCCGCATCCGGCGATCCACCCGGATCCCGCCGGTCGGCCCGATCGGGAAACCGGCAGCCTCGGCGAGCGCGGTGTTCGGGCGTACTCCCAGGCCCAGGACCACGACGTCGGTCGGGATCGGCCCCTCGGCCGTGACCACTGCGGACACCCGGCCGTCCCGCTGCTCCAGGCCGGTCACCGACAGGCCGGTGCGGATCGTCACCCCCAGGCCACGCATCGCCTCGGCGACCAGCTCGGCCATGTCGCCGTCGACTGTCGCCATGGGCTGGGCGCCCGCCTCGACAAGGGTCACCGACAGGCCCCGCTGGATCAACGCCTCGGCCATCTCGACGCCGATGTAGCCGCCACCGACCACCACGGCCCGGCGCGGCCGGGGCTCACCTTCCAGCCAGTCGCGCAGCGCCGCACCGTCGTCGAGAGTCTGCATGCCGAACACGCCGCCCGCGTCGGTGGCCGCCCAGGGTGGCTGCTTCGGCACCGCGCCGGTGGCGTACATCAGGTCGTCGAAGTGCTCGCGGACCTCGCCGCCGCCCTCCAGGTCCCGGGCGACCACCTCGCGGCGGTCCAGGTCGATGGAGGTGACCTCGTGGCGCAGCCGGACGTCCATCGCGTACTTCGTCCGGAACGTCTCCGGGTCGCGGGCGATCAACACCTCCGGGTCGGGCACCAGACCACTGATCCAGTACGGGATGCCGCACGCCGAGTAGGAGGTGAAGTGACCCCGATCGAAGACCAGGATCTCCAGGTCGTCGCTGTCGCGGCGGCGTCGGGCCTGCGACGCCGCCGACATGCCGGCGGCGTCCCCACCGATGACGATCAACCGTTGCGCCACAGGCTCATCCTGCCACGGTGATCAGCCACGGGTCTGTCGTGCGACGTCCCGCACCACGTCGGTGAGGCGGCCGGTGCGCTCGAACACCGCGCGCTGCCGGGCCGCTCCGCTGCCGTGTCGGCGCAACCCGCCCAGCAGATCGGTCACCTCGGCCCAGTCGCCGTGCTGCTCAAGCGCCGGCCGTAGCCGCTCGACGAACCGGTCCAGCAGCTCCCAGGCCGGGCGCAGCTCGCCGGTGGTGACATCGACGGCGTCGCCCTCCAAGCCGTCGTGTGCGGCCCGCCAGTGCGCGCCGACCAGCAGGTGGTGGTCGGTCCGCAACGCCGGCCGGTCGGCCTCGACATCCGCCATCGCGGTGGCCACCAGGGCCCGGACCAGGGCGGCGACAAGCACCGCGTCGTCCACCGACGGGCAGACGTCACCGATCCGCAGCTCCACCGTCGGGTACTTCGCGGACAGCCGGGCGTACCAGTAGAGCATCCCCTCGTCGAGCATCACCCCACTGGAGATCAACTGTCGGATCAGCCGCTGGTAGTGCTCGTGCGACTCCAGAAACGGCGTCGGCGCCACCGAGGGCCAGCGCTCCCACTCCACCGAGCGCCAACTCGCGTAGCCGGTGTCCTCACCCCCGGCGAACGGGGAGTTGGTGGTCACCGCGTGCAGCATCGGCAGCCAGGGGCGGACGTGGTTGAGGACCTGCACACCGGTGTCCGGATCGGGGACACCGACGTGCACGTGCATGCCGTTGTTGCCGGGACCGGGGACGAGGAGCCGGAACCGCTCGACCATCCGGTCGAAGCGGGGCTTGTCCACCACCGGTGGCACCGGACCGTCCACCGGACCCGTGCCGATGGCGAGCAGTCGTACGCCGGCCCGCTCGGCGGCATCGGAGAGAGCCCGACGCAGCACGCCGAGGGAGTGCCGGATCGACGACAACTCCAGCCCAGGTGGGCTGCCGATCTCGATCTGACTGGTCTGGAACTCCCGCTCCACCTGCCCGCGAAGTTCGGCCGGCACCTGCTCCATCACCAGGTCGACGGCCGGGACCGCGGCCCCGGTGTGCGGGTCGACGAGCAGGAACTCCTCCTCGACACCCACGGTGAGCAATCCGGTCGCCGCAGCCATCTCGCCGGGCGCCTCCGCCACCTGACCGGTCATCGACCCCACCGTCCGTTCCTGCCGCCGCGGTCCATCCGCATCGGTCCGTCGTCTGGTTACCCAACGTGGTGGCACCGGGAAACGTGGCGTGCTCGGGCACCCTGGCGGTTTCGCCGGGGCGACGTGACAACGGGTCCTATGCTGGGCCCGTGCCGGTGCCACTGGGGTTTGTCGGGGTCGCGTGGGTTACCGCGTTCGCCCAGCTCACCCTGCTCGCTGCCCGGCCGACCGACCTGCTCGCGAATGCCGCGCTGACCGCCCTGGTGCTGCTCGCCGTGGGGCTCGCGGCGCGGGTGCTCGGCAGGTCCGGCACGCCCGGCCCCGGGCCGCGGTGGGCTGGGCTGCGGGCCCGGTCCCGTGGACGGCGAGTGCCCCGGCAGCTCGACCCGGACGCCCCCGGTCGCCCTCGTCCCCGTGCCCCGGGACACCCCTCGGCCGCGTAGCGCCACGCCGCCGCGCGGCCGATCCCGCCGTCACCGGTTCCCCCGTCGAGCGGACGCCGCCCGGGGAGGACCTCACCGGAATCGGACCGAGGGGTTGTCCATGCTTGCCTTCGCACCACTGCACGACGTTGTCGGCGTTGCCGGCACGGCCCTGTCCTGGCTCACCGACCTGCTCGAACCGCTGGCCGGCGGAACGGCGACCGCCGCCGCCATCGTGCTGTTCACCATCGCCGTCCGGCTGCTGATCTCGCCGCTCACCGTCGCGCAGGTCCGCGGCGAGCGGCGCCGCGCGGCGCTCGCCCCGCAGGTGCGGGACCTCCAGCAGCGGTACGCCGACGACCCGGCGAAGCTCCAGCGCGAGGTGTTCGGGTTGTACCGGGAGGCCGGCGCGAACCCGATCGCCGGCTGCCTGCCGCTGCTGCTCCAGGCGCCGTTCCTGCTGGTGCTGTACCGACTGTTCACCACGAACGAGGGCGGCACCAGGCTGCTCGAGGAGCGGCTCGTCGGGGTGCCGCTGGGCCACCATCTCAGCGACGGGGTGGCCGGGGCGGCCGGCCCGCTCTTCGCCGTGCTGCTGGCCGTGCTGCTCGCGGTGGCCTGGTGGTCGTCGCGACGGGCACGGCGGGCGTCGGCGGCCGTCGGCACGGTGGCCGGTACGCCCACCGAGGGGCCGGGGGCGGCCGTGCTCGCCCGGCTGCTGCCCCTGCTGCCGTTCGCGACGGTGCTGGTGGCGCTGGTGCTGCCGCTCGCCGCGGTCATCTACCTGACGACCACGAGCCTGTGGTCGGCGGCCGAGCAGGCGGTGCTGCGCCGGCCACAGGCGATGCCTGCGCCAGCCGACAGGTAGCGGTTCAACGACCGGCGGTCACCGACCGCCGGTCGTCGCGCTCCCGGCGTCGGCGGACCTTACGGACCACCCAGGTGACCACCATGACGACGAAGACCGCGACGATCGCGTAGTTGAACCAGTCGCTGTAGCGCGCCACGTCCTGCCAACGGCTTCCCAGCGCGTACCCGGCACCGACGATGAGACCGTTCCAGAGGCCGCTACCGATGGTGGTGAGCAGGATGAACTCGCCAAGCGGCATCCGGTTGGCCCCGGCCGGTACGGAGACCAGGCTGCGGACCACCGGCACCACCCGACCGAACAGCACCGCCCACCGGCCGTGCCGCTCGAACCACCTGTCGGCCTTCTCCAGGTCGTCCCTGTCGACAAGCGGGATGTGGTCCAGCCACCGCTTCAGTCGCTCCTCGCCGAGTGCCGCGCCGAGCCAGTACAGCACCAACGCGCCGACAAGCGAACCGACAGTCGCGGCCAGGCCCACGAGCAGGACGTTGAACTGACCCTCGTGGGCCAGGAAACCGGCGAGCGCCAACACGATCTCGCTGGGGATCGGCGGGACGATGCTCTCCAACGCCACAAGCAGCGCCACGCCCACTGGGCCCATCGCCTCGATCACGGCGGCCACCCAACCGGTCAGACCGGTGAACTGGGACGGGTCGCCGCTCTGGGCGTACGCCATTGTCGTCCTTCCGCGTCGGTGCTCGGGATCGTACGGTCATACCCCCCGGAGCAGTCGTTACACCTCCGGGTGCAGCGCGGTGTCCGCCGGCCCCTGCCGCCAGCCGGTGAACACCACTGTCAGGCCGGCACGCGACGGCGCGCAGCAGAACGGGCCGGCCACCGCCTCGGCCGCCGGGTCCAGTGGGGCGAGCCGGACCAGCCGCCATGGTTCGTCGTCGGCGCGGGCGCGGACGGTAAGCGCGTCACCGGCCCGGCTGACCCGGACGCTCACCTCCCGGCCCGCCCACCGCGGCACCGGCGCCACCGACCAGTCGGAGAACTCGCGGGTCACCACCGCGCCGAGCTGCGGCTCGCCGTCGCTGAGCTCGACGCCGGCCTTGGTCCAGGTTCGTTCGTCGACCCGGACTAGCGCGCCGGCCTGGTCGAACTGCGCAGCGAAGTCGAGCCGGAAACTCACCTCCATGGCGGTGCCGACCGGCAGCGGTGCCAGCAGCGCCGGGCCGTCGTCGTGGACGAAGCCGTAGCTGGTCTGCCGCCAGAAGTCACTCTCCGCCGCCGGTTCGACGACGAGGTGGCCGGCCGGGCCCTGCTCGACGCGTACCGGTGGGTGCAGCCAGCTGCCCGCGGACCAGTCCAGCGGCTCGCTCGGCGGTACGAGGTCGTTTTCCATGACCGGCACGATAACCAAGGGTTTGCCGCGGTGATCGATCGGAGATGTTCCTCCGGCATGGGTGACCGTTGGTATTCCGAAGCCGTCGTCTACTGCCTCGACATCGACACGTACGCCGACTCCGACGGCGACGGGGTCGGTGACATCCGGGGGCTGATCGGGAGACTCGACTATCTGGCCCGGCTCGGGGTGACCTGCCTGTGGCTGCACCCGATCCACCCGTCGCCCAACCGCGACGACGGCTACGACGTCACCGACTTCTACAACGTCGACCCGCGCTTCGGCACCCTCGGCGACTTCGCCGAGCTGCTGCACCAGGCCCAGAACCGGGGCATCCGGGTGATCATCGACCTGGTGGTCAACCACACCTCCGACGAGCACCCGTGGTTCCAGTCCGCCCGCTCGTCGCCGGACTCGCCGTACCGGGACTGGTTCGTCTGGTCCGACACCGAGCCGGACGACCGGCACCAGGGCATGGTCTTCCCCGGCGAGCAGAAGGAGACCTGGAGCTACGACCGGACCGCCAAGGCGTGGTTCTACCACCGGTTCTACAAGTTCCAGCCGGACCTCAACTTCGCCAACCCGCAGGTCCGGGCCGAGGTCAAGAAGATCATGTCGTTCTGGCTCCAGCTCGGGGTCTCCGGCTTCCGGATGGACGCGGTGCCGTTCATCATCGAGCTGACCGAGCCGGGCAACCCGAACTCGCCGAAGGACTTCGAGTTCCTCTCCGACCTGCGCCAGCACGTGCAGTGGCGGCGCGGCGACGCCGTCCTGCTGGCCGAGGCCAACGTCGAGCCCGATGCGCTCCCGACGTTCTTCGGCGACGGCAGCGGTTCCGGCAACCGGATCCACATGCTCTTCGACTTCATGCTCAACGGCCGGCTCATTCTCGCCCTGGCCCGCCAGGACCCGGAGTCGCTCATCGAGGCGTTGCGCGACACCCCGAAGCTGCCCGTCGGCGGGCAGTGGGCCACCTTCCTGCGCAACCACGACGAGATCGACCTGTCCCGGTTGACGACCGAACAACGCAACCAGGTGTACGAGCAGTTCGGCCCGGACGAGAACATGCGCATCTACGACCGGGGCATCCGTCGCCGGCTCGCCCCGATGCTCGGCAACGACCGGCGGCGCATCGAGCTGGCGTACGCGCTGCAGTTCTCCATGCGCGGCACGCCGGTGCTGCGCTACGGCGAGGAGATCGGGATGGGCGAGGACCTGTCGCTGCACGGCCGGGATGCGATCCGTACCCCGATGCAGTGGTCGTACCAGCCGAACGCCGGCTTCTCCACCGCCGACCCGGAGAAGCTGGTCCGCCCGGTGATCGACAAGGGTGAGTTCGGCTACCAGAACGTCAACGTCACCGCCCAGCGCGGCGACCCGAAGTCGCTGCTGGCCTGGTTCGAGCGCATGATCCGTACCCTGCGGGAGGCCCCCGAGATCGGCTCCGGCTCGACCACCCACATCGACGTGGCGATGCCGGCCGGGGTGCTGGCGCACCGGGCCGACGGGCCGACCGGAACGATGGTCTTCGTGCACAACCTGGGCACCGACGACGTCGAGGTGGACCTGAGCAGTCTCGAACCGGAGGCCGACATGCCTATCGACGTGCTCACCGACCGCGGCTACGGCGAGTTGGGCAAGCTCGGCGCGGTGAAGGTTTCCGGGCACGGATACCGGTGGATTCGCCTATGCCGGGGTCGGGGGTTCTGACGTTAAGCTCCTCCGATCGACCCCACGTTACCGGGAGGTAATCATGTCGGAGGAGCCCCGCGTCGCCATCGTCACCGGAGCCGCGCGCGGCATCGGCGCGGCCACCGCCCGGCGGTTGGCCGCCGACGGAATGGCCGTCGCCGTGGTCGACATCGAGGAGGCCGCCACCAAGGAGACGGTGGACGCCATCGCCGGTGCGGGCGGCCGGGCGCTCGGGGTGGGCGCCGACGTGTCCGACCGGGACCAGGTCGAGGCCGCCGTCGAGCGGGTCGCCGCCGAACTGGGCGCGCCCACGGTGCTTGTCAACAACGCCGGTGTGCTCCGCGACAACCTGCTGTTCAAGATGACGAACGCCGACTGGGACACGGTGATGGGGGTGCACCTGCGCGGCGCGTTCCTGTTCAGCCAGGCCGCCCAGAAGCACATGGTGGACCGCAAGTGGGGGCGGATCGTCAACCTGTCCAGCACCTCCGCGCTGGGCAACCGGGGGCAGGCGAACTACGCCGCCGCCAAGGCCGGCCTCCAGGGCTTCACCAAGACGCTCGCCATCGAGCTGGGGCCGTTCGGGGTGACAGTCAACGCGGTCGCGCCCGGGTTCATCGTCACCGACATGACAGCGGCCACCGCCGCCCGGATGAAGGTCGACTTCGAGGACTTCAAGAAGCACGCGGCGGCCGAGATCCCGGTGCGTCGCCCCGGGTTCCCGGAGGACGTCGCGCACACCATCTCGTTCCTGACCAGCGAGGGTGCCGGGTTCGTCTCCGGTCAGGTCATCTACGTCGCCGGCGGCCCACGGGACTGACGCGCGCCCTCGTCACGCGGCCCGGCCGGTCAGGCCGGGTCGCGGCGGGTGCGCCAGAGCCAGATCAGGCCGAGCACCGGCAACACCAGCGGGATGTAGCCGTACCCGCTGCCGAACTGCGACCAGACCGTCTCGTCCGGGAAGAGTTCCTTGTCGACAAGGCTCAGGACGCCGACCGCGACCACCCCGACCAGCTCCACCGAGCAGCACGCCAGCGCGACCCGTCGGCCGGTGTGCCCGGCGCGGGCCAACCCCACCGCCGCCACGATGTAGATGAGCGCGGCCACCCCGGAGAGCAGGTACGCCACCGGCGCCTCGTCGAACTTGGTGGCGATCTGCAGCCCCGCCCGACTCGTGGCCGCGATGGCGAAGAGCAGGTAGACCGCGATCAGCAGCCGACCGGGGCCGGAGTTCGTACGCCGGGGGGCCGGCTCTGTCTCAACCACCGAGCATCTCCCAGGTCTGCTGCAACCGGACCACCACCACCGGGGTCACCAGGCAGACCGCGCAGACGATCGCCGAGCCCCAGCGGGTCGGTTCCATCCGGGCCAGCACCCAGGCCAACGGTGGCAGGCACACAAGCGTGACCAGGTAGCCGAAGAAGGCGCCGGGCTCGCCGGGCCGGTCCCCGCCGCCGACCGCGACCAGGGCCAGCACGCTCAACACCAGCAACGCCAGTTCGAGTACGGCCAGACCGACGAACTGCACCCGGTCCGGTGGCCGGTGGCGTACCGCCGCCACCAGCGCCCACACCGCCACGAGCAGGGACAGCACGATCGGCACTGTCGCGACGATCCCATCCACCGGCGAGTTGGCGCCCACGCTGGTCACCGGCACCACCCGGTCGTTGCCTCGGTCACCGGCACAGCCTACTAACCGTCGTAGTAAACGGGTGCTCTGCCTCTCCGCGTGTGACGCGCGCCGGCTGCCGCTGTCCGCGGAGGCGTCAGTCGCCTGCTCGCATCCAGTAGACGGAGACGGCACTCAACGGATCCGGCCCGTCGTTGCGAATCCGGTGCGGCACCCTGCTGTCGAACGCCACGACGTCGCCGGCCCGCAACACGGCCGTCTGGTCGCCGAACGTCACGGTGCCGGTTCCGGACACGATGATCCACACCTCGCGGGACCGGTGGACATCGAGGTCGTTGGAGGTGTGCGGGGCGACCGACCAACGAGCGAGCTCGAACGGCGCGGGGTCCGTCGCCGGAAACGGCAGCAGCGCACTGTGCACGGGGCCGCCCTCGGTGAAGTCGTACCAGTGTTCAAACGTCGCGACACCGCTGGTCATCACCGGATTCGTGGTTGGCATGCGTCGAGACTCCCTCGCCGCACCGGGGGTGTCTGGCGGCATTCGGACCTGACGTTGCGGCGGGCCCGGAACGGCGGTGAGCTGCTTCGATTGGTCCAACCCGCCGCCGTCGTGACCACCGGGGCGACTAGCGTGGATCAGGCCCGTGGCGTTGCCGCGGTGCGGGAAAAAACGGCGGAGGTACACGTGCTGCGATTCGGCTTGTTCGGCACCGGTCACTGGGCGATCGAGACGCACGGGAAGGCGTTGCACGCCCATCCGGACGCGGAGTTGGTCGGGGTGTGGGGCCGCAACCCGGAGCGGGCCTCCGCGCTGGCCGAGCGGTACGGCGTGCCGGCGTACGCCGACGTCGACGCGCTGATCGAGCAGTGCGAGGCGGTCGCTGTCGCGCTGCCGCCGGACGTCCAGGCCGACATCGCGGTCCGGGCCGCCTCGGCCGGGCGGCACCTGCTGCTGGACAAGCCGCTGGCGCTCAGCGTGGAGGACGCCGACCGGGTGGTGGCCGCCGCCGACGAGTCCGGGGTCGCCTCGGTCGTCTTCTTCACCCAACGGTTCCAGCCGAACGTGACAGCGTTCCTCGCCGCCACCGCTGCCGCCGGCGGTTGGCAGCACGGTCGGACCACCGCGTTCGCCTCGATCTTCCAGGACGGCAGCCCGTACGGCGGCTCGTTGTGGCGTCGGGAGCACGGTGCGCTCTGGGACATCGCCCCGCACGCGCTGTCCATTCTCCTGCCGGTGCTGGGCCGGGTGACCCAGGTGGCGGCGATGGACGGGCCGAACGGCATGGTGCACCTGCTGCTCACCCACGAGGGCGGCGCCACGAGCAGCGCCTCGCTCGCCCTGGACGCCCCGCCGGAGTCGATGGCCCGGGAGTTCGTGTTCTACGGCGAGAACGGCATCGAGACCGTCCCGTTCGGCGAGAACGACGCCGCCACGGCGTTCGGCGTCGCGATCGACCAGCTCGTCGAGCAGGTCCGGGCCGGCACCCGCGACCACCGCTGTGACGTGCACTTCGGCCGTGAGGTCGTCGGCATCCTCGCCGCCGCCGAAACCGCCCGAACCGAATCCCGCACAATTCCCCTCCCCCGACCCCCGGCCCCCTCAGACCCTGGTGATCATGAAGTTAGCGCCGTCCGGCCCGGCGTGTCGCGGCGCTAACTTCATGATCACCGAGGTCAGGTCGGGGTGGTCAGGGCGGCGTTCAACTCGTCGGGGGAGTTGAACTGCTCCGGCGGTAGGGCCTGCAACATCTGCAACAGGGCGGTGCTGGCCCCGTTCTCCTGGCCCCAGCGGACCAGGTCCTCCCGGGAGACCGGGTAGTCGAGCCCGGCCAGGTACTCCTGCAACTGAACGCCGGTGACGGTCATGTCGGCCGGCTACCCGCTCGCGGTGGACGTACACCGTCCTGGCCGGTGCCTGAGACGGCCCGGCGGTCGGCGTGTCGGCCCGCGACGCGCCCACGGTTTGTGCCAGCGGCGGTCGGGTAGCCGCTTGCATGCTGGTTCAGCGGCTCGGCGCGCCGAGCGACTTCGACCCGTTGCTGGAACGCGTCCGGGACGCCCGGGTGGTGATGATCGGCGAGTCCACCCACGGCAGCTACGACTACTACCGGCTGCGGGAGCAGCTCACCCGCCGCTTGATCGCGGAGTGCGGCTTCTCCTTCGTCGCCGTGGAGGGCGACTGGCCCGACTGTGACCGGGTGCACCGGTCGGTGACCGCCGCACCCGACGGCGCGCTCCAGCCACAGCTCGCCCTCGACCAGTTCGAGCGGTGGCCGACCTGGATGTGGGCCAACGCCGAGGTGGCCCGGTTCGCCAACTGGTTGCGGGCCTGGAATCTGGAGCGGCCGGAGGAACGACGCGCCGGGTTCCACGGGCTCGACGTGTACAGCCTCTGGGAGTCGATGCAGGCGATCTTCGACTACCTGGGGGAGGAGGACCCGAAGTCGCTTGAGGCGGCGCAGGACGCGTACCGCTGCTTCGAGCCGTACGGCAAGCGGGTCGAGGAGTACGGCGCGGCGTCCAGGTTCGTCTCCGCCCGGTGCGAGGAGGAGGTGGTCCGGCTGCTCGCCCGGACCCGCGAGCATGCCCTCTCCGACGGGCCGGATCGCTTCTCGGCCTGGCAGAACGCCGAGGTGGTGGCCGGCGCGGAACGGTACTACCGGGCGATGGTCGCCGGCGGGCCCGACTCGTGGAACATCCGGGACACCCACATGCAGGACACCCTGGACCGGCTGCTCGACCGGTACGGCCCGGACGCCCGGGGCATCGTCTGGGCCCACAACACGCACGTCGGGGATGCGCGGGCCACCGACATGGCCGCGGACGGGATGGTCAACATTGGTCAGTTGGCCCGGGAACGGCACGGCGACGACGCGGTGGCGCTGATCGGCTTCGGCAGCTACCGGGGCACGGTGATCGCCGCCCCCCGGTGGGGCTCACCGCCGGAGCCGATGGTCGTACCACCGGCTCGGGAGGGCTCCGTTGAGCGGCGGCTGCACGAGCTGATGCCGGACCGGGCTGTGCTGATCTTCGGCGGTGACGACCAGCCGGGCTGGGTGACCGACACGGTGGACCACCGGGCGATCGGGGTCGTCTACGACCCGTCCTTCGAGTCCTGGGGCAACTACGTGCCGACGCGGCTGGGCGACAGGTACGACGCCTTCATCTGGTGCGACGAGACGAGCGCGCTGCACCCGCTGCCGGTGCCGGCCACCCCGGGCGAGATGGAAACGTACCCGGCCGGGGTCTGACCGCATCGGCCCGCGCCGATCATGGAGTTGTGGTGCCGGACCAACGCCCCGGGCCGGGGCAATCCGGACACCACAACTCCATGATCGACCGGGTGGGCCTCAGACCCGCGTGGGGCTCCGGTCCTCCAGGTGCTCGCGCAGGCCCTCGCCCTCGATGTCCACGTTGGGCAGGGCGCGGTTGAGCCAGCGGGGGAGCCACCAGGCACGGTCGCCGAGCAGGGACATCACCGCCGGCACGATGGTCATCCGGACCACGAACGCGTCGATGGCCACGCCGATGGCGAGCGCGAAGCCCATCGACTTGATGATCGGGTCGTCGAGGAACACGAAGCCGCCGAAGACGGACATCATGATCAGCGCGGCGGCGGTGACCACCCGGGCACCGTGGCCCATGCCGCTGATCGTGGCTTCACGCGCGGTGTCGCCGTGGACGAAGTCCTCCCGCATCCGGGAGACCAGGAACACCTCGTAGTCCATGGCCAGCCCGAACAGGATGCCGATCAGCAGGATGGGCAGGAAGCTGACCAGCGGGGCCGGCGTGTCCAGGCCGACCAGGTCGGCGAGGTGACCCTGCTGGAAGATCGCCACCGTGATGCCGAACGTGGCGGCCACGGTGAGCAGGAAGCCCAGCGCCGCCTTGAGCGGCACCAGCAGCGAGCGGAACACCAGCATCAGCAGCAGCACCGACAGCCCGACGACCAGCAGCAGGTAGATCGGCAGCGCGTCCGAGAGCTTCTCCGAGACGTCGATACCGACCGCTGTGGCACCGGTGAGCAGCACCTCGACGCCCTTGACCCCGCCGACCGCGTCGCGCACGTCGTGCACCAGGGTCTCGGTGGCCTCGTCGGTCGGGCCGGTCTTCGGAATCACGCCGAGCAGGGCGGTCTTACCGTCCGGGCTCAGCTGCGGCGGCGCCACGGCCAGGACGTTCTCGGTGCGCTGGATCATCGCGGTCACCTGCGGCACGGCAGCCGCTGTCGCCTGCGCGTCGTCGCCCGCGACGACCACCGCGAGTCGGCCGGTGAAGCCCGGACCGAAGCCCTCGGTGGTGAGGTCGCTCGCCACCCGGGCCGGTGAGCCCTCCGTCGCCGTGCTGGCGTCCGGCAGGGCCAGCCGCATGTCCGGCGTGGGCAGCGCGAGCAGCCCCAGGCCGAGCAACGAGACCAGGATGACCGGCACCCGGAAGCGGGTGACGAACCGCGCCCAGCGGAAGCCGAACCCGGAGCGGTCCTCGGCCGGCAGCGTCTCTTCGCCCACGGGCTCGCCCGGGGCGGCGGCGGCAACCGTGGAACGCAGCCGGCGCGGCAGTACCCGGTTGCCGGCGAAGCCGAGCAGTGCCGGCTGGAGGGTGATCGCGACGAGCACGGCGATCGTGACGGTGCCGGCGGCGGCGAGACCCATCACGGTGAGGAACGGAATGTTCACCACGGCCAGCCCGGCGAGGGCGATGACCACTGTGGCGCCCGCGAAGACCACTGCGGAACCGGCGGTGCCCACCGCGCGGCCGACCGCCTCCTCCGGGGACAGGCCTTCGAGCAGGTTCTGTCGGTGCCGGGAGGTGATGAACAACGAGTAGTCGATGCCGACGGCGAGGCCGAGCATCAGCGCCAGGATCGGCGCGGTGCTGGTCAACTCGATGACGCCGCTCAGCGCGAACAGACCGGCCATGCCGACGCCCACGCCGATCAGCGCGTTGAGCATTGTCATTCCGGCGGCGACCAGTGAACCGAACGTGATGATCAGGACGATCGCGGCAACCAGTACGCCGATCGCCTCGGTCGAACCGATCTCCGGCTCACCACCGAGCACCTCGCCGCCCGGGGCAACCTGCCAGCCCTTCGCCTCGACGGAAGCGCCGACCTCCTCGTACGCGGTGCGCTGCTCGTCGGTCACCTCGTCGCCGCCGGTCGCGAACTGGACCTGGACCAGCGCGTACCGGCCGTTGGGCGAGACCGCGCCGACCTGGAACGGGTTGACCGCGCCGACCACGCCGGGCAGTGTCGAGGCCTCCTGGACCAGCTCCTGCACCACGGCCTGCCCCTCGGGGGTGGCCAATTGACCGTCGGCCGGTGCCTTGACCGCGATGGTGCCGGTGGCGCCGCTGGCCGCGGGGAACTGCTCGCTGAGCAGGTCGAGCGCGCGCTGGCTCTCGGTACCGGGCATTGTGAAGTTGCTCGCCGTCGGGCCGCGCAGGGTCGCCGCGGCCAGGCCGGCGACGACGAGTACGACGAGCCAGAGCGCGACGACGAGCCGTCGCCGGCGCAACGCGCCCCGGCCGAGCCGGTAGAGCAGGGTGGCCATCAGGAGTCCTTGTCCTCGGTCGTGGGTTGTTGGGGCAGGGCTGCGTCGACGGGTTCGACGGCCCGCCGGACCAGGGTGAGCAGGGCGGATCGCAGGTCGTCGTCGGCGATGTCGGCGAACTCGCCGCACGCCTCGGAGATCCCGGCGAGCAGCACCAGTGCGGCGATCCGCGCGCCGGGCCGTTCGGAGTGCCCGGCCAACGCGTCCCGCAGCCGGTCGGAGATCTGCTGGATGTGCGCGAAGGCCGGCTGGCACAGCAGTTCCGGGAACTCGCCGCGCAGCACGGCGATCTCCCGCCGGAACCGGACCGCGAGGTCGACGAAGCCCTGTGCGGCGACCTCCTGGGCGGCTGAGCCGGTCAGGCCGGTGAGTCGGTCGTCGAGGTCCCGCAGTACGCCGATCGCCGGAGCCATCAGCTCGGCGAGCAGGGCTTCCTTGTTGGCGAAGTGGTAGAGCACCGTGGCCTTGGAGCAACCGACCTCACGGGCGATGTCCTGCAGGGAGGTGCCCCGGTAGCCGGTCACCGTGAACTGCCGAGCCGCCGCGGCGAGAATCTCACCGTGCGTGTCGGACACCGCTCTGACCATGGCCGGTCCACCTCCCGCAACCAGCATGCCTGACCGATCGGTCAGACCCTGACCGATCGGTCAGAGGGAAGCGGTGGCGTTCACCACACCACTGTCGGGTTTATCCGGCGTGCTCGGCGTCGTACCTGGTCCGCGCCTCGGCGATGGCGCGTCGGTGCCGCTCGGCCCAAGCGGTCAGCGCCACCAGCGACTCGTAGAGCTCCAGCGCCATCGGGGTCGCGGTGTACTCGACCTTGGGCGGAACTGTCGGATAGACGGTGCGGTGCAGCAGGCCGTCGCGCTCCAGGTTGCGCAGCGTCAGGGTGAGCATCCGGCGACTGATCCCCTCGATGTGCCGCTCCAGCTCGGTGAAGCGCACCGGACCGTGCGAGGCGGCCACCAGGATGCTGATGCTCCACTTGCCGCCGACCCGGTCGAGCACCTCCCGGACGGTGCAGGCCCGAGCCTGCCCGGGGGTGAACGGGATGTTCTCGGCCGCGCAGGCCACCTCGGCCGCTACCAGCGCGGACACATCGCTGTTCCCCTGGGACATCAGAGTGCCTCCTTCCGCTCCGGTTCATGGTCACAGACCATGGCCTCGGTAACAAACCGTGCACCAAGGAGGAGTTTCATGGAACGGGTCGTCCCCTCCCGCTGGCCCGCGCTGCTCGTGCTCTGCGCCGGCAGCCTGATGATCATTCTGGACGGCACCGTCGTGGCGGTGGCACTGCCGGCCGTCCAACGCGATCTGGGCTTCACCGCCGCCGGCCTGGCCTGGGTGGTCAACGCGTACCTTGTCGCGTTCGGCGGGCTGCTGCTGCTCGCCGGCCGACTCGGCGACCTGCTCGGCCGGCGGACGGTCTTCCTGGCCGGCGTCGCGCTGTTCACGGTGGCCTCGCTTGCCTGCGCGCTCGCCACCGGCCCGACGTTGCTCGTCGCCGCCCGCTTCGGTCAGGGTGTCGGTGGAGCGCTGGCCATGGCGGTAAGCCTTGGCATGATCGTCCGGCTGTACCCCGAACCCGCCGAACGGGCCCGGGCGATCGCCGTGTTCAGCTTCACCGGCGCGGCCGGCGCGTCGGTCGGCACCGTCGCCGGCGGAGTGCTCACCGAGGCGGCCGGATGGCGGGCGATCTTCCTGGTCAACCTGCCGATCGGGGCGGCCATCCTGCTCGCGGCCATCCGCCGGCTCCCGGCCGAACGGGGCAGCGGCCTGCGGGCCGGCCTGGACCTGCCCGGCGCGCTGCTCGTCACCGCCGGCCTGATGGCCGCCGTGCTGGGCATCGTGGGCACCGGCGAACACGGCTGGACCAGTCCGCGTACCCTCGGCGCCCTCGCCCTCGCGGCGCTGCTGCTCGGCGCGTTCGTGCTGCGCCAACGGACGGCGGCGACCCCGCTGGTGCCGGCCCGGGTGCTGCGCGTCCCGGGTCTGGTGGCGGCGAACGCCGTGCAGTTCCTCATGGTCTGCGCGTACTTCGGCTTCCAGTTCCTGCTCGCCGTGGAGCTGCAACTGGTGCACGGCCTGGACGCCGCCGCTACCGGCTGGGCCTTCCTGCCCACCCCGGTGGTGATCGCGGTGGTGTCGCTCGGCCTGGCCGGTCGGCTGATCGCCGGCTGGGGCGCCCGGACCGTGCTGCTGACCGGGCTCGGCTTCGCCGTCGTCGGCTTCCTGCTGCTCGCCCGGTTGCCCGCCGACGGGGCCTACCTCACCGCAGTGCTCCCGGCGATGCTGATCTTCGGTATGGCCGGCGGCCTGACCCTGCCGGCCGTCACCACACTGGCCATGGTCGGTGCTACCGACACGGACGCCGGGCTCGCCTCCGGTCTGGCCAACACCACCCAGCAGGTGGGTGGGGCGGTCGGCCTGGCCGCGCTGGCCACCCTGGCCGCCGCCCGCAGCGACGGGCTGCGGGCCGCCGGCTGGGCTGAGAGCGCCGCGCTCGCCGGTGGCTACCGGACCGCGTTCGCCGTGGCCGCCGGTCTGGTGGTCGCCGCCTGGCTGGTGGCGCTCACCACCCTGCCCGGACGGCCAACCACCCTGCCCGGACGCCCGACCGGACCGTTGTCGACGGCCGATCCGTCGGGTCCGGCCGCGGTGGGCGCCGAAGTCGATCCGTACCGAAGCGCCGCGTCCGGTTGACCGACGGCACCGGGGCCGGGAGGGTGGTCGGGTGAGTGAGGCCGACGAAACCCGGGACGGCGTGGCCCTGACCAACCTGGACCAGCCGCTGTCCGACCGCGACGACGCGACGAAGCGAGACCTGGTCGACTACCTCGACGCCGTCAGCGGGCGGATCCTTCCCCAGTTGCGGGACCGCCCGCTGTCGGTGATCCGGGTCCGCCCCGGCCAGCCGCCCTTCATGCAGAAGAACCTGCCTCGCTACACCCCGGACTGGGTGCGCCGGGTGCCGGTGTGGGCGGAGGCGTCGCACCGGGAGATCTCGTACGCCCTCTGCGACGACCGGCGCACCCTGCTCTGGTTCGCCAACCAGCGGGCTGTGGAGTACCACCCGACGCTGGCCACCACCGCCGACCTGCACCGTCCGACGCACCTGGTGATCGACCTGGACCCGCCGGAGGGTGACGGCTTCCGGGCGGCTGTCGAGGCGGCCCTGCTGGTCCGCCAGGCACTCGCCGACGCCGGCCTGGCCGGTGCGGTCAAGACCAGCGGCGCCAAGGGGGTGCACGTCTTCGTCCCGGTCGCCGACGGACCCGGCGCGGAGGAGTTGGCCGCCGCCACCCGGGCGCTCGCGGTTCGCGCCGAGCGGCTCGACCCGGCGCTGGCCACCACCGCGTACATCAAGGAGGACCGGGGTGGCCGGGTCTTCGTGGACGCCACCCGCGCGGGTGGCGCGACGGTGGTGGCGACGTACAGCCCTCGGCTGCGCCCCGGGATGCCGGTCTCCTTCCCGGTCGACTGGGCCGACCTGACCGAGGTGACCCCTGCCGACTTCACCATCCGGACCGCGCCGTCGCTGCTCGGCGACGGTGATCCGTGGGCCGCGCTGATGCCGGCGCCGCAGCCGCTCCCGGCCGACCTGGTCGCCGAGGGCCGGACCATCCCGGTGGCCCGGGTGCAGGCCATGCACGAAGGGAGGCGCCGGGCCCGCGCCCGCCGCGAGGCCGGCTGACCAGGCTCCCCGGCCCCCGCCCGGGCCCGGCGACCGGCTGGTTGTCGGTGGGTTGTGGCACGATTTCCCAGGTGAGCACCAAAGCCGATGCGACCCAGCGCCTCGCCGACCTGGCGCGGCTGCGCCGGGTCCGCGACCGGATCGACAGGGAATACGCGCAGCCGCTCGACGTCGAGGCGCTCGCCCGGGGCGCGCACATGTCGGCCGGGCACCTCAGCCGGGAGTTCCGCCTCGCCTACGGCGAATCTCCCTACAGCTACCTGATGACCCGGCGCATCGAGCGGGCGATGGCTCTGCTGCGTCGTGGCGACCTCAGCGTCACCGCTGTCTGTTTCGCGGTCGGCTGTTCGTCGTTGGGCACCTTCAGCACCCGCTTCACCGAGCTGGTCGGCGTGCCACCGAGCGTCTACCGACGGCAGGTGGGGCAGGCGACGGCGGGGATGCCGTCGTGCGTGGAGAAGCAGGTGACCAGACCGATCAGGAATCGAGAAGCGCAGGTCACCGAAGCGCAACTAGCGTGACGGCCATGGACATCACCATTCACTCAAGCTTCCTTCCGCACACCGACCCGGAGGCCTCGCTGGCCTTCTACCGCGACATCCTCGGCTTCGAGGTCCGCCTCGACGTCGGGTACGAGGGGATGCGGTGGATCACGGTCGGGCCGGTGGGCCAGCCCAGCACCGCCATCGTCCTGCACCCGCCGGCCGCCAATCCCGGCATCACCGACGACGAGCGGCAGACCATCCTCGAGCTGATGGCCAAGGGCAGCTACTTCGGCGTCAACCTGGCCACCACCGACCTGGACGCCACCTTCGACAAGCTGGCGGCCAGCGACGCCGAGGTCGTCCAGGAGCCGACCGAGCAGCCGTACGGCGTACGCGACTGTGCCTTCCGGGACCCGGCGGGCAATATGATCCGCATCCAGCAAGTGCGCTGAGCCGTCCGGCCCGACAGATGGAGACACGATGAGCACGGCCCCCCAGCCGTCCGCGCCGCACGTTGCCGACAGCCACGACCTGATCCGCGTGCAGGGCGCACGCGTCAACAACCTCAGGGATGTCAGCGTCGAGATCCCGAAGCGGCGGCTGACGGTGTTCACCGGTGTCTCCGGCTCCGGCAAGAGCTCGCTGGTGTTCGGCACCATCGCCGCCGAGTCGCAGCGGATGATCAACGAGACGTACAGCGCGTTCGTGCAGGGCTTCATGCCGACGCTGGCACGGCCCGACGTCGACCTGCTGGACGGCCTGACCACGGCGATCATCGTGGACCAGGAGCGGATGGGGGCCAACGCCCGGTCCACAGTGGGCACCGCCACCGACGCCAACGCGATGCTGCGCATCCTGTTCAGCCGCCTCGCGCAGCCGCAGATCGGCTCGCCCAACGCGTACTCCTTCAACGTCCCGTCGGTGAAGGCCACCGGTGCGATCACGGTCGAGCGGGGTGCCGGCAGGACGAAGACCGAGAAGGCGACGTTCACCCGGCTCGGCGGGATGTGCCCGCGCTGCGAGGGCATGGGGTCGGTCACCGACATCGACCTGTCGGCGCTCTACGACGACAGCCGCTCGCTGAACGAGGGCGCGATCACGATCCCGGGTTACAGCATGGAGGGTTGGTACGGCCGGATCTTCCGCGGCTGCGGCTACTTCGACCCGGACAAGCCGATCGCCAAGTACACCAAGCGGGAGCAGCACGACCTGCTGTACCGGGAGCCCACCAAGATCAAGGTCGACGGGATCAACCTGACGTACTCCGGGCTGATCCCGTCGATCCAGAAGTCCTTCCTCGCCAAGGACATCGACGCGTTGCAGCCGCACATCCGCGCCTTCGTGGAGCGGGCGGTGACCTTCACGACCTGCCCCGACTGCGCCGGCACCCGGCTCGGCCCGGAGGCCCGGTCGTCGAAGATCAAGGGAAAGAACATCGCCGACGCCTGTGCGATGCAGATAAGTGATCTCGCCGCCTGGGTCCGGGAGATCGAGGACCCGTCGGTGGCCCCGCTGCTGGCGGGGCTGCAACACCTCCTCGACTCGTTCGAGGCGATCGGGCTGGGTTACCTCTCGCTCGACCGGCCGTCGGGCACCCTCTCCGGTGGCGAGGCGCAGCGCACCAAGATGATCCGCCACCTCGGCTCCTCACTCACCGACGTCACCTACGTCTTCGACGAGCCGACGATCGGGCTGCACCCGCACGACATCCAGCGGATGAACAAGCTTCTGCTCCAACTGCGCGACAAGGGCAACACGGTCCTGGTCGTGGAGCACAAGCCGGAGGCCATCGCCATCGCCGACCACGTCGTCGACCTCGGGCCCGGCGCCGGCACGGACGGCGGCACCGTCTGCTACGAGGGCGACCTGGAGGGTCTGCGGGCCAGCGGCACCAGCACCGGTCGCCACCTGGACGACCGGGCCGCTCTCAAGCAGACGGTACGCACACCCACCGGCAAACTGGAGATCCGCGGCGCGACCGCCAACAACCTCCAGGACGTGAATGTCGACGTACCGCTCGGGGTGCTCGTCGTCGTCACAGGTGTCGCCGGGTCCGGCAAGAGTTCACTCGTACGCGGGTCGATCCCCGCCGGTGCCGGCGTGGTGTCGATCGACCAGGGCGCGATCCGTGGCTCGCGGCGCAGCAACCCGGCCACGTACACCGGGTTGCTCGACCCGATCCGCAAGGCGTTCGCGAAGGCCAACGGGGTGAAGCCGGCGCTGTTCAGCGCCAACTCCGAGGGCGCCTGCCCGAGCTGCAACGGCGCCGGTGTCATCTACACCGACCTGGGGATGATGGCCGGTGTCGCCGCCCCCTGCGAGGACTGCGAGGGCAGGCGGTTCCAGGCGTCGGTGCTGGAATACCGCTTCGGCGGTCGCGACATCAGCGAGGTGCTCGCCATGTCGGTGACCGAGGCCGAGAAGTTCTTCGGTGCCGGCGAGGCGCGTACGCCAGCCGCGCACGCCATCCTCGACCGGCTCGCCGACGTCGGGCTCGGCTACCTCAGCCTGGGCCAACCGCTCACCACCCTGTCCGGCGGCGAGCGGCAGCGCCTCAAGCTGGCCACCCACATGGCCGAGAAGGGCGGCGTCTACGTCCTCGACGAGCCGACCACCGGCCTGCACCTGGCCGACGTCGAGCAACTGCTCGGGCTGCTCGACCGCCTCGTCGACGCCGGCAAGTCGGTGATCGTCATCGAGCACCACCAGGCGGTCATGGCCCACGCCGACTGGATCATCGACCTCGGTCCCGGGGCCGGCCACGACGGAGGCCGGATCGTCTTCGAAGGCACCCCCGCCGACCTCGTCGCCGGTCGCTCCACCCTCACCGGCGAACACCTGGCGGCGTACGTCAGCAACTGAGAGCGTTCTTCCCTGGACAGGAGGAATGATCGATCAAGGGCTGTCCTCATGATCAGCCGGCTCGGTGCCACCGCCTCGCAGGTTGAAGCTAGTCGGGGTCGGCGCAGAGTTGGGAGGTCAAGGTGGTGCGGGCCCACTCTTCCCACCTGTCCGGCGACCAGTCGCGGTCGCGGACGAAGATCAGGTACAGCTCCGGGCTGAGCAGGCCGAACAGCAGGTCCGCCGCCACCTCGACGGAGAGGCCGGGGCGGGTGTCGGGCTTTTCGGTCAGGGCCTTGGCCGCCGCGTACTGCACCGTGTAACGCGGGTCGGGGCCGTCCGGCCACTGTGCGGCGATCTCCGGGTCGGTGGCTGCGGCGGCCGCGATCAGCGGCATGATCGGGGCGACTCGGCCCAGGACCTCGCCGGTGCCGTGGACGTGCGCGCGTAGTTGCCCAGCCGCGGTGGGTTCGGCGCACGCGGCGCGAAACCACTCACGATCCATTGTGGCGACCGGCTCGCTGTCCCCGGCGATGGACGTGTCGACGACGGCCTTGAACAGGCTGCGCTTGTTGTGGAAGACGAAGTAGACCGTCTGGACGGCCACGCCCGCCCGGTCCGCGACCTCCTGCAGGCTCGTCGCCCCGTAACCCTGCGCGACGAACAGCTCGCGAGCCGCGTCGACGACCTTGTCCCGGGTGCGGCGTGAGCGTTCGGCTCGCTTGTCCGGCCGCTTGACCTTGTCCATGTTGCGAGTCTACATCTAGAGTATGTAACTAGAGTTCCACTCTAAACTCTTGGAGGAGACGATGGACCAGCCAAACGCCACCCGGAAGCCGGAGCCGGACCTGGCCCCAACGCAGCGAGACGTGGCGGAGGAGGAGGCCGTCCGCCACGCACTGGAAAGCTATTACGGCACCGGCAAGCCGCCGTGGGACACCGGCGTGACGCCGCCCGAGCTGGTCGATCTGGTCGAAGGACACGGCGCGCTGGCGCCCGGCCGCGCCCTCGAACTCGGCTGCGGCACCGGAACCAACGCCACCTACCTCGCTCGGCACGGCTGGGAGGTGGCGGCCGTCGACCTGATCGACAGCGCCGTCGACCTGGCCCGGGAGAAGGCTGCGGCGGCGGGAGTCTCGGTACGACTGCTACACGGAGACGCCACCCGCCTCGACGAACTGGACGTGCCGGGCCCCTTCGACCTGTTCTTCGACCTGAGCTGCTACTGCGGGGTCCCGCTGCACCGCCGCGACGCCTACGCCGCCGGGCTCACGCACCGCGCTGCGCCCGGCGCCCGGCTGCTGATGTTCGGGTACGGCCCCGAACCACTCGGCAGTTCGACCACCGAGATCACGTCGTGGGTGGCGGGCGTCACCGCCGACGAACTCCGCGCCAGGTTTCTCGGCTGGGAACTCGTCGACGTGACGCCGGGCACCAACTCGGTGCCGACCTTCTGGTTCACGCTGCACCGCCGCTGACGGCCGGACAACTCCTCATCGGGTCGGCTGGCCGACCTGTCGTCGATCCACGCCCGCCGACAGTGCGCCGCGCGTTCCGCCTCCAGGTGCCACCACCGGCGGCAGCGCCGCCGCCATGCGCTCGCGGAAGTCGGCATCGCTTGCGGTACGGCCGGTCGCCGCCCACTCCGTGTCCGGGACGGTTCCTGTCGTCTGCGGCAGCAACTCGCGGCGCAGCCGCTGTAGCGACTGAGCCGCCGCGCTGCTGTCCGTGGCGCCCGCCACGGAGACGGTGGCCAGGAAGGCTGGTTTCAGAGTGGGGCATGGCCCGAGTGTTCGTGCAAATGGTGCCCCCGGCAGGATTCGAACCTGCGCCCCCGCCTCCGGAGGGGGGTGTGCCTTCCGGTCGTATACCCGCCCTGACCTGGCCCGGCGCGAG
>NZ_JBEZEY010000031.1:0-78947 GCF_040649135.1 Micromonospora sp. NPDC049047 | reverse complement strand
CGAACTCAACGGACGACCACGCCAAACCCTCGACTGGCAAAATCCAGCCGAGGTACTCCACAAACACCTGGTTGCAACCGCCACTTGAAACCGCCAGCCTCGGACACCCCGAGGTCAAGGAACCCGAGTCGATCACCAGTCGGCAGGCGGGCCAGCGGCAGGCGGGCCAGCGGCCGGCGGGCCGGGCAGCGGGCCGGCGGACCGGGCAGCGGACCGGGCAGCGGGCCGGGCAGCGGGCCGGGCAGCGGGCCGGGCAGCGGGCCGGCGGACCGGGCAGCGGGCCGGCGGGCCGGGCAGCGGGCAGGGCGGCGGCCGGTCAGGTGTCGCGCTGGCGGGAGACCGTCCGGACCAGTCGCTCGGCCACCTCACGGAGCGGGATGTCCAACGACGACGCGGCGGTACGCAGCACCTCCAGGGCCTCCACCGGCGGGCACCCGCGCTGGGTCATGATCACGCCGACGGCCTGGCCCACCACCCCGTCCTTGAGCAGCGCGGCGTCCCGCTCCCCGGCCAGAGCCGTGCGTCGGCCGCGGTCGCGGACGGCGGCCAGCAGCAGGCCGGCGTGTTCGGCGAGCAGCATCGCGGTCAACTGGTGTTGTGGGGTGAGCACGTCCGGCGAACCGGCGTAGAGGTTGATCGCCCCGATCACCTGGTCGTCGATGTCCACCGGAGCCGAGATCACTCCGTGTACGCCGAGGTCGCGGGCGCGGGCCGTCCAGACCGGCCAGCGCGACTCACCGGCCAGGTCGGCGGCGAGGATCATCTCCCGGCGGTGGATCGCGCTCATCGCTGGCGAGTCCGGCCCGTGCCGCAGGTCGTCGAGGCAGGCCAGCCGCTCGTCGGAGGCGGCCACGCCGGCCGGTTCGCCCGCCCGCAGGGCGGTGAACCCGCACCAGCGCACCCCGGCCACCGCGTCGCGGGTGACCCGGACCAGCGCCAGCAGTGCCTGATCGAAATCGGTCAACGCGATGAGGCCGGCGGTCAGTTCCCGCAACAGTGCGGCGGTCTCCAGCACACCGAGTCGCTCGACCACCGGTTCCCGCGTGTCCAGGTTCACCGTTTCACTGCCCTCGTACGCCCCCGCGTGCATCCCGCCGACGCCGTCACGTGTGCCATCGTCTGCTCTCTTCCGAGTTGACCGACCCGCCCTACTACCCTCGCAAACCGGGATCGAAACGGCGTAGGGCGGGGCCTCTGCCACACCCGGAGGTGTCGCAGAGGCCCCGAAGGTCGAGTCAGCGCGACGCGCCGCTGAGCCGCCGCCCGATCGAGGCGATCAGCCGGTCGAGTTCCGAACCGAACGGGTTGTCGTGCACCAGGTACGTCCAGGTGGCGGTCGGCCGGACCAGGGTGCCGTCGTCGGGCTGCCAGTCCTCGTCGAATTCGGTCTCGTTGAAGGTGGCGATGGTGCGGGCCTCGATCTCCGGGATGAGATCGTTGAACGCCGGCACGGCGGCCCGGTGGAATTCGTCGAGCGGGTCGAGCCGGCCCAGCGCCCGCAGGTGCACGCCCTCACGGACCTCCGACAGCTCGGCCAGGTGCTCGGCCCAGAGCCGGTCCAGGTGGTAGAGCGCGATCGACCGGGCCACCCGGGCGAGCAGGTCCTCGTCCATCTCGCTGGCCTTCTCCGGCGCCTTCTCCAACAGCATCACCGCGGCCACGTCGCTCGTCAGCAACCGCTCACGACGCGCGGCCAGAGCCTTGCGCTGCTGCTCGATCACCACGCTGTAGCGCCAGGTGTTGCGGTGGATCTCGTGGTTGACGCCCTCGGCGACCCGCTGGGCGTGCTCCACCGCGTAGTCGACCTGCTCGTCGGTGACCAGGCCGTCGGCGTTCATCCGCGGCGACGGCGGCACCGCGTCGGCGGCGTGCCGGACGACCAGGTCGTCCTCCAGGCTGACCAGGAAGACGGAACCACCCGGGTCGCCCTGCCGGCCGGCCCGACCACGCAGCTGGTCGTCCACCCGGCGGCTGTCGTGCCGGCCGCTGCCGATCACGTAGAGGCCGCCCAGCTCGGTGACCCGCTCCTGGTCGCTCTGGTCGCTGCCGCCCAGCCGGATGTCGACACCCCGGCCGGCCATCTGGGTGGAGACCGTCACCGCGCCGTACGCACCGGCCTCGGCGATGATCGCCGCTTCCTCGTCGTCGTTCTTGGCGTTCAGCACCACGCAGGGCACCCCGGCCGCGTTGAGCCCGGCGGCCAATCCCTCGGACTCCTTGACGTCAAGCGTGCCGATCAGCATCGGCCGCCCCTTGGCGTGCCAGCGCTGGATCTCGTCGATCAGCGCCTCGTCGCGTTCGGCCCGGGTGGCGTAGATGCGGTCCGGCTCGTCCTCGCGGATGCACGGGGTGTTCGGCGGGATCACCGCGACCTCGAGGCCGAAGAACTCCCGCAGCTGGTCGCCGACGAGCACCGCGGTGGCGGTCATCCCGCACACCTTCGGGTAGAGCGCGATGTACGCCTGCACGGCGATGGTGCCCAGCACCTCGCCCTCGGCGGTGGCGTCCAGGCCCTCCTTCGCCTCGACCGCCGCCTGGAGCCCGTCCGGCCAGCGGCGGCGCTGGGCCACCCGGCCGCGCATCTCGTCGACCAGCTCGACCGAACCGTCCCGGACGATGTAATCCACGTCACGGTTGAGCAGGGCGTGCGCGTGCAGCGCCACGTGCACCGCGGAGAGCTGGGTGACGTGCTCGGAGTCGTACAGGTCGATGCCGAGCTTGGCCTCGACGGCGGCCAGACCGGCGGAGGTGAAGGCCACGCTGCGCCCGTCCTCGGCGACCGTGTAGTGCTTGCCCTTGCGCAGCCCGCGGACCAGCGCGGCGGCGGCGTGCACCGGATCCTGCTCGCCCGGCACCGCGCCGGCCAGGACCATCGGCACCCGCGCCTCGTCGATCATGATGGAGTCGGCCTCGTCGACGATCGCGGTGCTCAGCGCCGGCTGCACCCGGTCGTCGACGTCGGTGACCAACTGGTCGCGCAGATAGTCGAAGCCGGCCTCGCTCACCGAGACGTAGGTGACGTCGCAGGCGTACGCGGCGCGCCGCTCCTGCGGGGTGGAGGCCTCGTTGACCCAGCCCACGGTGAGGCCGAGCAGGGTGTAGACCGGCTCCATCCACTGGGCGTCGCGGCGGGCCAGGTAGTCGTTGATGGTGAGCACGTGCACCGGCCCGTTGCCGAGCCGAACGTGCCCGTACGCGGCGATCGTGGCGGTGAGCGTCTTGCCCTCACCGGTGGCCATCTCGGCGACCTTGCCGGACAGCAGCGCCATCGCGCCGAGCAGCTGCACGTCGTACGGCCGCTGGTCGAGGCCCCGGCGGGCGGCCTCGCGGCCGACGGCGCAGATCTCCTCGTAGCCGACGGCGGCACCCGCGGCCTCGGTCAACTCGGCGTCGTCGAGCGCCGCCAGCTCGTCCGCACGCGCCTCGATCGCCGGCAGCAGCTTCTCCAGCGGAGCGAGATCCACGGTCGAGCCGGGGCGCTGGAGGAACCGCCGGAACTTGCTCTTGAACCGTTGCGACACACCCATGAGCGGCAACGGTACGCGATTCCGAGCGGCTTGCGCGGCCCGGCCGCCGGCAAGTTGACAGCGATCCGCCGGCGTCAGCCGACCAGCAGCTGATGGGCTGCGAGTTCCCGGTACAACGGATCGGTGGCGGTCAGCTCGGCGTGGGTGCCGACCGCCACCACCCGACCGCCGTCGAGGACGACGATCTGGTCGGCGTCGACAACTGTGGCGAGCCGGTGCGCCACGATCAGCAGGGTCCGGCGGACGGCCACCGCGTCGATGGCGCGGCGCAGCGCGACCTCGTTGCGCGAGTCGAGGTTGCTTGTCGGCTCGTCGAGCAGCAGCACCGGCGGGCTGGCGAGCAACGCGCGGGCGATGGCCAACCGCTGCCGCTCACCCCCGGAGAGCAGCACGCCGCCCTCGCCCACCTGGACGTCCAGGCCCTCGGCGGTGCGGGTCACCAGGTGGCTCAGGTTGACCTCGTGCAGGACCTCGCGCAGCCGCTCGTCGGTGGCGTCCGGGGTGGTGATCAGGAGGTTCTCCCGCAGCGTGCCGGCCAGCACCGGGGCCTCCTGCTCCACGTAGCCGAGCCGGGCCCGCAGCGCGTCACGGGGCAGGTCCCGCACGTCGCTGCCGTCGATCCGGACCGCCCCGGCGCTCACCTCGTAGAAGCGCTCGACCAACGCGAGCAGCGTCGACTTGCCGGCGCCCGAGGGCCCCACCAGCGCGGTCCGGGTGCCGGCGGGCACCGCGAAGCTGACCTCGCGCAGCACCGGCTCGCCGCCCGGGTAGCCGAACCCCACCCGGTCGAATTCGATCATCGGGGTGGGGCCGCGCGGGGTCGCCGTCGCACCGGCCGGCGCCGGCTCGTCCGCCGCGCCCTCCGCCGGCACGGCCAGGATCTCCTCGATCCGCTGCAGGGCGCCCAGGCCGGACTGCAACTGGGTGTACGCCCGCAGCACCTGGGCCAGCGGCAGGGCCAGGAAGAACAGGTACATGACGAAGGCGACCAGGTCACCCACGGTGATCGCCCCGGCGGCCACCCGGGCGCCGCCGATCCCGAGCACCAGCAGGAAGGCGCCCTGCACGGTGAGCGAGCCGATCGGCCCGACCACCGACTGCACCCGGGCCACCCGCAGCCCCGCCGCGTACGCCTCGCGGGCGCTGCCGGTGACGGTTTCGGTCTCGCGGGCCTCGGCCCGGCTGGCCCGGATGGTCCGGGCCGCCGAGATGGCCCGCTCCACCGCCGAGGTCATCTCGCCGATCCGCTCCTGGGCGGTGCGGGCCAACGCCCGGACCCGCCGGGCGAAGGTGGCCGCGAAGCCCAACCCCAGCACCACCCCGAACACTGTGACGCCGAACAGCAGCGGGTCGAGCAGCACCATCGCGGTCGCGGCACCGACCACCATCACCGTCCCGGTGACGGTCTCGAAGAGCCCGGCGGTGACGACCGCTCGCAACAGGGTGGTGTCCGAGCCGACCCGGGAGAGCAGGTCGCCGGTGCGCCGGCGGTCGTACTCGGCGATGGGCAACCGCAGCAGGTGCCCGGCCAGCCGCCGCCGGGTGCCCAGCACCAGCCCTTCGGCGGTGCGTTGCAGGAGGTAGTCGCGCAGCCCGCCGATCGCCGCCGCGAGCACCACGAGGGCCACCAGCACCGCCACCAGGTCGGCGACCGGATGGTCGGCGCTGATCCGGTCGAGCACCGACCGGGTGAGCAACGGTTGGGCCAACGACGCCGCCGCGCCGACAAGCGACAACACACCCACCACGGCCAGGGTGCCGCGATGCTCCCGCAGGTACGGCAGCAGCGCGGTCAGTCCGACCGGCCGGCCGTGCGACATGTCGTCGGCCGGCCGGCCGTGCGAGGTGCTCATCCCGCGAACGGTAGCCGGCCCGATCACCCCGCGGGCCCGCCTGGACAGGTCAGCCGGACAACACCACCTGTAGCTCCTGGCGGCGCCGGTCGGCCAGGTCGGTGAGCAGGCTCGGTGCCTGGTCGAACGGCACCACCGCGGAGACCAGGTGCTTACGGATCACGTCGCCGTAGGTCCGGAGCAGGTCGACGGTTTCGGCGGAGAGCCGCTCCCGGTCCCAGGTGGGGGCCAGTCCGCGCGGCACCCGGCCGATCTGCGCGCAGCGCAGCGACAGGCCGTTGTGGTGGAACTCCTCACCGAGCCGGACCGCGTCCGCCCCGCCCTGGTAGAACGCCAGGTCGATGACGGCGCCCTGGGGCCGCAGCAGCCGCAGGGCGAGCTGCAACGCCCACGCCTGCCCGCGGCACTGGAACACCACGTCGGCGCCCCGGTCGCCGGCGGTGTGCGCCCACCGGGTCTTGAGCACGACCGCCGGGTCGTCCGCGTCCGGGTCGAGGGTTTCCAGACCGAGCGCCTCGGCGACCTGTCGGCGGTGCGGGGTGGGATCGAGCACCACCACCGAGGCAGCGCCGTTGCGTTTGGCGAACAGCGCCGTCAGCAGCGCCACCACGCCCGCCCCGACCACCGCGACCCGGCGGCCGCGTACCCCGTCGCCGAGCGCGCGGACGTCGCCGCCGTGCAGGTCGGCGGCGGCGTGCAGCAGACCGTTCGCGCAGATCGGGCCCATGTGCGCGACGTAGACGCCGAGCAGCGGGTCGAGGTCGTCGGGCAGCGCCACGAACCGCTCGGCGACCGGGTCGGCCAGCCAGCCGGTGCGGTGCCCGTAGGTCATGGCGCCGACAGTGCCCACCGCGACCGCCGGGGTGTCGCTCTCGACCACCCGGCCGACCTGCATGTAACCCAGCCGGGTCACCGGGTACGGCGTGCTCGCCGCGCCCGGTTGGAACAGCCCCAGGTCGGCGTTCCAGGTGACGTTGAGGTAGGGGTTGGTGCCCTTGACGTAGCTCAACTCGGTGCCGGCCGAGACACCGCTGAACAGCGTCTCGACCCGGAACGTGCCGGGGCGCAGCGGCTCGGCGTCCTGCTCGACGATCTCCACGCGACCGGGCGCGGTGACTGTGACAACGCGATCACGCATCGACCGTCACCCCGCTGGTGAGCGGCGCCGGCTCGACGGGCGCGCTGAGCCGCACCGTCGTGCCGGTGCGGGCCGAGTCGGCGACGGCGAGGGCCACCCGCTGGGTCGCGAGGGCCTCGGCGTACGGGACGCGCACGTCGTCGCCGATGCCCCGCACGGCGTCGACGAAGGCACGGTCCACCGCCACCCGGGCGGCCTCCGGGTCGGCGGGGACGTGGCGTTCCCCGTCGGCGTCGCGGATCGTCAGGCCGTCCTCGCTCAGCGCGAGGGCCAGCCCGTCGGCGAAGATCTCCAACCCGGCGCGGTGCTTCCAGCCGAGCACGCAGGTGGCGCTGAGCGTGCCGACCGCCCCGTCGGCGAAGCGCAGGACGGCGGTGGTCACCGAGTCGATGTCGGCGCCGTCGACCGGCGGCGGGGTGCCGTTTCCGTACGCGGTGACCTCGGTGACCTCGCCGACCAGCACGCGGATCAGGTCGAGCACGTGGGCGGCCTGCTCGACCACCGGGCCGCCGGAGCGGTCCCGTCGCGACCACCACGGCACCGGGGGCACCTTGTCCAGCCAGGTGCCGCTGACCATTCGCACCGGACGGTCGGCGAGCAGGTCGCGGACCTCGTCGAGCACCGTCGAATAACGCCAGTGGTGGCCGACGGCGGTGCGCAGCCCACTGCGCGCGACCAGGTCGGCGATCCGCTCGGCGGTGTTCAGCTCGGCGGAGACGGGCTTTTCCACGAACATCGGCAGCCCGGCCTCGATCACCGCCTCCTCGGCGGGACCGTGCGCGAACGGCGGCACGCAGACGTACACCGCGTCCAGGCCGCTGGCCAGAAGTTCGGCGACGTCGGCGCAGGCCTGCCCGCCGTGCTGCGCGGCCAGCGCGGACGCCGCCTCCGGCGCGACGTCGGTCACCCCGACCAACTCGACGTCGTCGAAGCCGGCCAGCACCCGGGCGTGACGTTGCGCCACTCCCCCGGCTCCGATCAGACCCACCCGGCATTCCTGCATTCGGCACCCCTTTGAAGACCTTTCATGAGCGATGGGAGCAGTCCCCTGGGGTGTGCGCAATCAAACGTTCATCCCCCGGGAACGCTGAGATGTCACCGTTGTGATCAAGCTGTTGCCGAGAAAGCGGTTAGCGCGTGCTGAGGAATGGGAACAACCAAATTCGGTTTTTCCACGCACGAACGGAGGGGTGCCCGTGCGGGATGAGACATCGAACGTGTCACCGGTGGTGGAGGCCTGGGCCACCTACCGGACGACGTCGGCGGGGGACTGGCCGGCGCGTCGACTGGTGCGTGCCAAGGGCGACACCCGGGTGAGCGTCGTACTGCCGGCGCGCAACGAGGAGGCCACCGTCGGCGCCATCGTGTCGACAATCCGGGAACACCTGATGGATCGGGTCGCCCTGGTGGACGAGCTGATCGTTGTGGATTCGCGGTCGAGCGACAGGACCGCGCAGGTGGCCCGCGCCGCCGGCGCGGAGGTGGTCAGCCAGGACGCGATGACCCGGGGGCTGCCCCGACTCACCGGCAAGGGCGACGCGCTCTGGGCCGGTCTGGCCGCCGCCGAGGGCGACGTGGTGGCGTTCATCGACGCCGACCTGCGGGAGTTCCGGCCGCACTTCGTCAGCGGGCTGCTCGGTCCGTTGCTCACCGACCCGTCCGTCGACTTCGTCAAGGGCTTCTACCACCGGCCGCTGGTGGGCACCTCCAGTGTGGAGCAGGACGGCGGTGGCCGGGTGACCGAGCTGATGGCCCGCCCGCTGCTCAACCTGTTCTGGCCCGAACTGGCCGGCTTCGTGCAGCCGCTCGCCGGCGAGTACGCGGGCCGCCGGGACGTGCTGGCCCGGGTGCCGTTCGTCTCCGGGTACGGGGTGGAGACGGCCATGATGATCGACCTGTTGGACCTGGTCGGCCTGGACGCGATGGCGCAGGTCGACCTCGGCGAGCGCAAGCACCGGCACCAGGACACGGCGGCCCTCGGCCGGATGTCCGCCCAGATCATGTTGACCGCCTGGTCCCGCCTGCAACGGCGCGGCTGGGCCACCCCCGGGCTGGCGCCGGAGGCGTTGCTCACCCAGTTCCGGCGCGGTGGCTCCGACACGCTGCCCAACCTCGACCGGGAGATCGTGGTCAGCGACGTGTCCATCGAGGAACGGCCACCACTTGACGAGCTACGCCACCGGGTGCCCCGTCGCCGGGTGGCCGCCGCGTGAGCGCGAGGAGTGAGCCGATCTTGCGAGCCCCGCAGTCGCGAACCGGAGGCACCGCGACCGGCAGAGAGGGACGGGCCCGATGAGCCTGACCGTGTTGATGAACGCCGGCCCGTGGTTGGCCGTGCCGCCGCCCGGTTACGGCGGCATCGAGAACGTGATCGCCACGCTGGTGCCGGAGCTGCGGCGACTCGGCGTACGGGTGGTGCTCGCCTCGGTGGGCAGCAGCACCCTGCCGGTGGACGAACGGGTGTCGGTGTTCGCCGACGGGCAGTTCGCCTCGTTGCAGCGGCCGTACAACCAGGTCTGCGGGATCGCCCAGGCGCACCTGGCCGGGGTGGTGCGGGAGTTGCACTCGCGCGACGACATCGACCTCGTGCACGACCACGTGGAGGCGGTCGGCCTGGCCACTCTCGCGGCGATGGGACCGGCCGGGCCGCCGACCCTGCACACCCTGCACTGGGACCTGGCCAAGCACCCGGCGCTCTACGGCAGCCTGGACGGCGGCGACCGGGTCCGGGTGAACGGCGTCTCCGCGTCGCAACTGGCCCGCGCTCCGCTGGCGTTGCGGGAGCACTCGGTGGGGCACGTGCACCTGTCCACCCCGCTCGCCGTCGACGCCGACCGGCGACCGCGACCGGAGAAGGGCGAGCACCTGCTCATCCTGGGCCGGATCAACCCGGGCAAGGGGCAGGACGTGGGTGCCCGACTCGCGCATCGCGTCGGTTTCCCGCTGGTCCTGGCGGGGCCGGTCGGGCCGTACCATCGGCCCGCCGATCTCGCCGCGGCCGGCGACGAGGCCCGACAGAACCCGGACGTGCGGTTCTTCCTCGACGAGGTGGCGCCGCACGTCGACGGCGACCTGGTCCGCTGGGTCGGCACCGTGGCCGGTCAGGAGCGCGACGACCTGCTCGCCAGCGCCCGCGCGTCGCTGTTCCCGCTGCGCTGGGAGGAGCCGGGCGGCACGGCCGTCGTCGAGTCGTTGGCCCTTGGCACACCTGTGGTGGCCACGGCCCGGGGTTGTCTGCCGGAGCTGATCGAACACGGCCGCACCGGGCTGCTCAGCGCCGACGAGGAGGAGTTGGGCGACCTCGTCCGCTCGGCCGAGTTGCTCGACCCCGACGAGTGCCGGCGGGTCGCCGCGCAGCGGTTCACCCCCGCGGTGATGGCGCAGCGCTACGTCGAGTTGTACGAGCGGGTCCGTCAGCTGGCCAGCGCGCCGCGGCTGCTTCCCGCCTGACCAGCCCAGCGCTGGTGCTCGACGGTCCTAGCCGGCGGTGAGCACGGCGGCGACAGCGGCCACGCCGTCCTCGATCTCGGTCGTGGTACGGGCCGCGTAGCCGAGCACGAGACCTGGCGGGTAGGGCCGTTGGCAGTGCCAGGACAGCGGTTGCACCTTCACCCCCCGCGCCAACGTCGCCGCGGCCAGGTCGGTGTCCACCACGGCGTCGTCCAAGGTGATCATCAGGTGCAGGCCGGCGGCGGCGCCGTGCACAGTCGCCGACGGCAACGCTCGGGCCAGCGCGGCGATCATGGCGTCCCGCCGACGAATGTGTCGGCGGCGCAACAGGCGCAGGTGCCGCTCGAAGGCCCCGGAGGTCATCAGCTCGGCGAGCACCAGTTGCGGTAGCACAGCGTTGCCCAGGTCGGCGTTGCGCTTGGCGGTCACCACCGCCTCGCGCAGCCGCGGCGGCACGAGCAGCCAGCCGACCCGCAGGGCGGGGGCGAGCAGTTTGGAGACGCTGCCGGCGTAGCAGACCTGCTCGGGCAGCAGGCCACGCAGCGCCGGCACCGGTGAACGGTCGTAGCGGTGCTCGGCGTCGTAGTCGTCCTCGATGATCAGGCCGCCGGTTCGCGCCCAGGCGACGAGTTGGCGGCGGCGGTCACCGTCGAGCACCACACCGGTCGGGAACTGGTGCGCGGGGGTGAGCATCACCGCGGCCAGCCCGCTGGCGGCCAACTCGTCGACCCGTAGCCCGCCGTCGTCGACGGTGATCGGCGGGGTGTCCATCCGCCAGTTGTTCAGGTGCTGACGCACGCCGAGCGAACCCGGGTCCTCGACCCCGATCCGGTCGACGCCGACGGCGGTGAGTGCCTGGGCGAGCAGCCCGAGCGCCTGGGAGACGCCGGCCACGATGATCACCTCGGCGGGGTCGACGCTGATGCCGCGGTTGCGGGCCAACCAGGCGGCGACGGCCTGGCGCAGCGCCGGCGCACCGCACGGATCGCCGTAGCCGAGGTCGGCCGCGGCGAGGCGGCGCAGCACGCTCCGCTCGGCGCGCAGCCAGTCGGTGCGGGGAAAGGCGGTCAGGTCGGGTACGCCGGGCGTCAGGTCGATGGTCGCGCTCGCCGCGCGTACCGCGTCGAAGATGTCGGTGCCCGGAGCCGACGGGAACAGTGCGGCCGGGGGCGGCACGGCGGCCGGGGCGGTTGCCGGCGCGGTCGGCGCGGCGACGACAACGGTGCCCGCCCGGCCCCGGCCCGCCACCTGCCCCTCCTCGGTCAACCGCTGGTACGCCTCGGTGACCACGCCCCGCGACACGCCGAGGTCGGCGGCGAGCACCCGGGTCGGCGGCAGCCGCGCACCGGCCGGCACCCGCCCGTCGGCGATGGCCTGACGCAACCGGTTGGTCAGCCAGTCGGCCCGCCCGCCCGGCGGCGCGTCGGCGATGGTCAGGTGCAGAAAGTCCGATCCCGCCGTTATGGACCTGTCGGATGCCCTCGGTTTGGCCCTGCTCATCGGACCATCTTGGCAGCAGAGTGGATCCGGTACCGCCCCACCACACCGGCCGGAGGACGACAGTGACCATTGCCTTCCTGGTCACCACGCTGGTCGTGGTGGTCACCCCCGGCACCGGGGTGTTCTTCACCCTCTCCGCCGGGCTGTCCCGGGGGGCCCGCGCCGGCGTGGTCGCCGCGTTCGCCTGCACGCTCGGCACGCTGCCGCACCTGCTGGCGGCGATGACCGGGCTGGCCGCGCTGTTGCAGACCAGCGCCGTGGCCTTCGACATCGTCAGGTATCTCGGGGTCGGCTACCTGCTCTATCTGGCCTGGTCCATCGCCCGCGACCGCGACGCCTTCACGGCCACTACCGATCCCGCGCCCCGCTCGGCGCTCCGGGTGATCATCTCAGGCGTGGTGGTCAACCTGCTGAACCCGAAGCCGACGCTGTTCTTCGTCGCGTTCCTGCCCCAGTTCGTCGGCGCCAGCACCGTCGGCTCGACCCGGGCGATGCTCGCCTGCGGCGCGGTGTTCATGCTGCTCACCTTCGTGGTGTTCAGCGGCTACGGCATCTTCGCGGCCCGGGTGCGGGACCGGGTGCTGACCCGACCCCGCGTCACCGACTGGCTGCGGCGATCCGTCGCCGGCACGTTCGTCGCGCTCGGCGTGACCCTCGCCCTCACCCAACGATAGGAGTGCCGTGCAGTTCGAGCATTCGGCGCAGCTGCGCGCCGCGTACCCCGATCTGGTCGCTGGTGTGGTCCACGCGACAGGCATCACCGCCACCGCCGACGTGACACGGCGGACGGCCGAGCACCTGGCCGCCGCCCGCAGCCGGCTGGCCGGCGGGCCGGAGAGCGGGTTCCCGGAGATCCAGGCGTGGCGGCGGGCGTACGCGGCGATGGGGTTGCCGCCCACCCGGTACCGGTGCGCGGCGGAGGCGTTGCTGCGTCGGCTGCGCCTGGACGGTGAGTTGCCCCGGCTCCACCCGCTTGTCGACCTCTGCAACGCCGTCTCGGCCGCGTACGCCACCCCGATCGCCGCGCTCGACCTGGACCGGATCGACGGTGACCTGGTGGTCCGGCCCGCGCACGGCGACGAGGAATACCACACCTTCGCCGGCGGCACCGAACATCCCGAGCCGGGCGAGGTGACCTTCACCGACGCCGCCGGACGGGCCCACGCCCGACGCTGGACGAACCGGCAGAGCGGTTGGTCCGCCGTACGGGCCAACACGTCGTCGGTGCTGATCGTCGCCGAGGCGCTGCACGCCGGGGCGCTACCGACAATGACCCGCCTGGTCGCCACGCTGGTGCGGGAGGTGACCGACGGGTGGTCCGCGCCGACGGCAAGCGCGGTGCTGACCGCCGCCGCGCCCCGCTTCAACGCCATCAGCACCGGTGGTGGCGTCGGTCAGGCGGTGTCGCCGGGGCGGAGGTGACGGTAGCCGGGGATCGTCTCACCGAACCAGCCGGCGACGCTGTCCAGGCCGCGCTCGTTGAGCTGCGCGTCGTGGATCGGGTACGCGGCGTCGGCGCCCACTGCGGCGGCGAACCGGATCGCCTCGTCGAGGCGCAGCCAGGACCCCTGGGCCGGGACGAGCACCGTGTGCACCGGCTCGTCGGGCACGTGCAGCGCGTCGCCGGGGTGGTAGAGCCCGTCGCCGATCAGGTAGCCGAGGTTGGGGCAGTCCGGCTGGCCCCCGTGGATGGTGGCGTGCCGGCCGCCGTGGGCGCTTACCTCGATGCCGGCCGCCGTGAAGCGTTGCCCGGCGCGAACCCGGGTGACCGGCAGCGGGGCGAGGTCCGGCAGTCGGGCACCGGCCGGGGCGTACACGGGGACGCCCCGGCCGGCCAGGCGCAGCACGTCGACGTGGTCGGTGTGCTCGTGGGTGACAAGGACGGCGTCCGCGCCGACGAGGGCGGCCGGCTCGCTCCACGTCCCCGGGTCGACGACGAGCACCCCGCCGTCGTGCTCGATCCGGACGCAGGCGTGCGTGAATCGGGTGATCCGCATCCGACGACGGTACGCGACCCGAGGCGATCGGGTCGGCCCGGCCGAGGTGGTCACGCGGGGTGCCCGGGCGGGACCCGAACCGCCCCGGGGTCGCCGTGCCTCGGTCTGGAACCTGGTCAGCGCCGCTCGCCAGCGGCCGTGCGCAGGATGTGGAGGAACTGCGCGGCGAACACCGCCAGCGCGGACCAGCGACCAGGCCGACCGCATGGTGCCCTCGTCGGTCACGGCGTCGACGAAGAAGTCGTGCTGGCCGGCGAACCGGTGGTGGTAGTACGCACGGATGCGCTGGATCCGCCACAGGCCCAACTGTCGGTCCCATTCGGGACAGCGAGCGGCAAAGCCGGCACGTATCCTCCGCATTCTGGTGCTTTGTGGGCGCCGGTGGGCCGGCCGTCGACGGGAGGGGACCGGATGCCCGAGTGGGCTGGTCGGGGTGGGCGGCAACGACGGGCCTTCGGCGTCGGTGGGGCACTGCTCGGGATCGCCGTCGTCATGCTGGTCGGCGCCTGGCGCAGCACCGGTTTCCTCAGCGACCTGCTGCTCAACCTCGGTGCCAGCGTCGTGCTCGCGGCCATCTCGTACGTCATCTTCGACCCGCTGTTCGAGGAGGCCCGCAAGGCGCGGGTGCAGGAGCACCTGAGCTTCGACCAGCAGGCGTTCGTGACCCGGCTGCACCGCTCCGGCCGCCGGGTGCGCATCCTCGACACCTGGACGATCCTGCTTGAGCAGCGACACCGCGAGGAGACCCTGAGCGCGATCCGGGCGGCGCTCGGCAACGGCGCCCAGGTGCAGCTGCTGCTGCTCGATCCGGACTGCACCGCCGCGCAGCAACGCTCGGAGGAGCTGGAACGCCAGCGGGTGGATGTGCCCCGGCAGATCCGCACCAACCTGCGCCACCTGGCCGCCTTCGCCGAAGCCCTCGACTCCCGGCTGCGGCAGCGCCTCCAGGTCCGGCTCTACGACGCGTCCCCGTCGATCCAGCTCTACCAGTGGGACGGGCGGGCGTTGATCTCGTTCTTCCCGATCGGGAAGCTGTCGTTCAACGTCCCCCAGCTCGAGGTGGACATGGACAGCCCGTGGGGCGGGTTCGTGCACGCCCGGTTCGAGGAGCTGTGGGAGCACGAACAGGCGACCCTGGACCTGGACCGGTACTGGTCGGTCCTTGTCACGCTGCGCCACGACGACTCGGACGTGGTCGAGGTGCGCGTGCCGTACGTGCTGGTGGACGGGCAGCACTACGTCGACTGCCGTGGGTTCCGGGTGACCGGGCCGTTGACCGTGCGAGCCATGCTGCCGCCCCGCTCGCCCGGGGCGTCGCCCGCGGTGTTCGCGCTCGCGGAGCCCGCCGACGGCGACCACACACCTGTCGACGTCGTGAAACGGCACTTCGACCAGAAGTACGGGCACGACGACGGGGATCGGGCGATCCACCGGTTGGTGCCGCCACCGGGCGGTGCTCGCCCCCCGGCGGCCAGCTAGCGCGGTGCACCCGCCGGGACCGGTCGGCCCGACGCACGGGACAATTGTGGTCCCATCCCGAACCGCGGAGGACCACCCACGTGTCGCCAAGCACCACACCGTCGCCCGGGTCGACGCCCCTGCGGGCCGACTGCGGACGCTGCTTCGGCCTGTGCTGCGTGGTGCCCGCGTTCGCCCGATCGGCGGACTTCGCCATCGACAAGCCGGCCGGGCGGGCCTGCCCGAACCTGCGCCCGGACCACCGCTGCGGCATCCACACCGAGCTGCGGCAACGCGGCTTCCCCGGCTGCACCGTGTTCGACTGCTTCGGGGCGGGGCAGCAGGTCGCCCAGGTCACCTTCGGCGGGCGGGACTGGCGGGACGCGCCGGAGACGCTGCCGGCCATGGCGGAGGCGTTCGCGGTGCTACGGCCCCTGCACGAACTGCTCTGGTACGTCACCGAGGCGCTGGCGCTACACCCCCCGGCCGACCTGCGCGAGGAACTGACCCGCGCCCGCGCCGAGACGGCGGCACTCACCGAGGGTGACCCCGCGCAGCTGCGCACCGTGGACGTCGCCGCGCACCGGGACCGGGTCAACCCGCTGCTGTCGCAGGCCAGCGCCGCGGCCCGCTCCCCCGGCGGCGCCGACCACCGGGGCGCGCACCTGCCCGGCGTCGACCTGCGCCGGGCCGACCTGCGCCGGGCCAACCTGCGCGGGGCGCTGCTGATCGGCGCCGACCTGCGGGGCGTCGACCTGAGCCAGGCCGACGTCACCGGCGCGGACCTGCGCGGGGCCGACCTGGGCGGCGCGGACCTGCGGCGCACCCTCTTCCTGCACCAGACCCAGCTGGACGCCGCCCGGGGCGACACGCGCACCGGCCTGCCGCAGCCGCTCACCCGGCCGGCGCACTGGACGACGCTGCCGCTCACCCCGGTCCGCCAGCGGTCGCGTTCCGGTGCCCCTGCGCGGCGCGACCGACGACGCTGAACACGGCGAGTCGGGCACGCGCGACGACACCCCCACACCGGGCGCGAGGTTTCGGCCGCGGCGACGCCGGGTAGCCAGCGCCGACGCGAACCGGCATCGACGGGGGGCACGGCGTGAGCTACCGAAATCGCCAGGGTGAGCAGCCGGGCAACCCGCAGCACAGCGAGGACGAGGCCGGCCAGGTGCCACTGGTGCAGGTCGAGGCGGACACCGAGGTGCCCGCACCGCCGGACACCGACGTCCGGCCGGACATCGTGACCGAACCCGACAACTCGGGTGTCGTCGGCGGTTCGTCCGGCAGCAGCGGCGGCGGGTCAAGCATGCCGGGGCACCCGGACGCGACCCGCTGACCCAAGCTCAGCGGCTGGTCAGCGCCGCCCGCGCCTCGGTCATGCCCTTGTTGGCCAGCCCGTCGGCCCGCTCGTTCTCCGGATGCCCGTTGTGCCCCTTGACCCACAGCCAGGTGACCTCGTGCCGTGCACAGGCCGCCTCCAGCCGCTGCCACAGGTCGGCGTTCTTCACCGGCTGCTTCGCGGCGGTCCGCCAACCGTTGCGCTTCCAGGACGCCAGCCAACTGGTGATGCCGTTGCGCACGTACGTGCTGTCGGTGTGCAGCTCGACGGTGACCGGCCGATTCAGGCTCTCCAACGCCTGGATGGCCGCCATCAGCTCCATCCGGTTGTTGGTGGTGGGCGTGGCCTCGCCGCCGCACAGCTCCCGCTCGTGGTCGCCGTAGCGCAGCAGCGCACCCCAACCACCCGGGCCGGGGTTGCCGCTGCACGCCCCGTCGGTCCAGATCTGTACGCCCCTGCCGGCCGCCGCGTCCACCATGCCCGGCAACCTACCGGGCGCTGAGCGCCCCCTGACCGCACGGGTGGCCGGCACGCCGAGGCGGCACCGCGCAGCAGTCGACGCCGGTCCGGTCAGCCGCGGTCCGGGCTCCGCGCCCCGCCGACCACGGCGGGCGGGATGGCCGGCGCGGGCCGGGTGGGGCGGGTCCGATCGCGGACGCGGTGCACGGCGTCGCCGGCGGTAGCGACGATCATCGGCAACAGCCGGGTGGAATTCATGATCGCGACCTCCTCGGCCGGGGTGGTCCGACCGTCGAGGAAACGCAACACCCGCTCGGCCGGGTTGCGGTCGAAGAGCCGGTCGAAGAACTCGGGGCCGCCCACCCCGCCCCGGTCCAGCGCCCGCAGCGCCACCGCGTCCATCCAGCGATGCCGGCGCGGGTACGCCGCCTGCGGCACCGGCGGTCGGCCCGCCGCGAGGGCGCGGGCCACCTGGTCGGCCTGGCGGTACATGGCGGAGAAGGTGAAGCCGGTGGAGGGGCGGGTCGCGCCACCGGCAGTGCCGAGCCGGACCACCCGGGGGGTGGGGCGGGCCGGGAACGGCGCGTCGGTCATCGGGATCACCCCGTTCTCCACCTCGCGCACCCGCAGCCCGGCCGGGTCGAGCCCGAGCAGGTCCCGGTAGCCGGCCAGCGCCGTGTCGTACCCGGCGTCGGTGAGCAGGTCCGGCGAGAACTCGGTGTACTCGACAAGGGCGTAGCGGTCACTCACCGGCAGCACGTACCCGAAGGAGACGCCCCGGGGCGGCTGCGGGGTGCGGAAGTCCATCAACACCGCGCGGGCCGGGTCGAACACCGGGCGGTCGGCCTCCAGCCACCATCCCCGGAAGTGCTGCAACCAGGTGGTCCGCCCCGCTCGGGCCGGTGGACGGGGGCGCGAGTCGAGCACCCAGCCGGCCCGTACGGTGCGCCCGTCGCCGGTCCGCACCAGCACGCGGGTGCCGTCGTCGCGCACGGTGTCGGCGGGCGCGACGATCCGGGTGGCGTCGAGCCGACGCTCGGCTGCGGCAGCCTGGTCGTAGACCGGGCCGGAGCGGAGCATGGCGTACCGCAGCGGGGTGAGGTCCAGGACCCGACGCCGGACCGCCGTGGCCACCTCGACCTGCTGCCAGCTCGCGCTGAGCAGCGGGTCCAGGTCGGTGTCGGGCTGGCCCCAGAACGCCCAGGTGCGGTCCTGACCGCGTCGGCGCACCGGGTCGACGACGGCGATGCGCAGGCCGCGAACGCCGTGCCGGTCCAGCGCGGCGAGCAGCAACGACGCCGCGCCGCCACCACCGAGCAACGCGAGGTCGACATCGAGCGGCGCGGAATCGGTCACCGCCCCACGCTGTCACACCGCCGCGCCCGCTCGCGCGTCGCCACCCGACGACGGTGCCCCGGGGTGGGAGTCGGTCGCGGCTGCCCGCGCTCGGCGTCGTCCAGAGGCGCCACCGCGACAGGTTGACAGGCAACCGTATGGTTGCCTACGTTGACATGCAACCACATGGTTGCCTGTTGACGGAGGGTCGATGGACGACGTTTTCCGGGCGCTCGCCGATCCCAGCCGGCGTCGACTGCTCGACCGGCTCAACGAACGCAACGGCCAGACCCTGCGCGAGCTCTGCGACGGGCTGGCGACGAGTCGACAGGCGGTCAGCAAGCACCTCTCGGCGCTGGAGGCGGCGCAGCTCGTCACGAGCGTTCGGCGTGGCCGGGAAAAGGTGCACTACCTGAACGCCGCGCCGATCAACGCCATCGCCGACAGATGGCTCAGCCGCTACGACCGCGAGCGAGCCGCCGCGCTCGCCGACCTGAGCACCGCATTGGAGCGACAGTCCATGGAGAGTCAGGCATTCGTCTACACCACCTACGTCAGGACCACCCCGCAGCGGCTCTGGGCCGCGCTCACCGAACCGGCCTTCACCCGCCGCTACTGGGGCGGCGCCGCGATGGCGTCCGACTGGCAGGTCGGCTCCCCGGTGCTGTGGCAGGACTCGCCGGACGACGAGCCCCGCGACCTCGGTCAGCGGGTGCTCGTCGCCGAGCCGTACCGGCGCCTCTCGTACAGTTGGCACGGCTTCCAGCCCGAGCACGCCGAGCACTTCGGCTGGTCACCCGAGGACCTGGCCGCCCGGCTCGCCGAGCGTCGGTCGAAGGTGACCTTCGAGATCGAGCCACACGGCGACACTGCCGTCCGGCTGACCGTCATCCACGACGACTTCTCCCCCGACAGCGAGATGCGGCGGGCGATCAGCGGCCAACTCGACGGCAGCGGCGGCTGGCCGGAGCTGCTGGCCGACCTCAAGACCCTGCTGGAGACCGGCGAGCCGATCCTCGCCCAGCCCGCCGGCTGACCTGTCACGCCCACCGGATCGCGGACAGCCGACGCCATACCTCGCCATCGACCCAACGGCGACAGCCCGGGCAGCGGGGACGTCGATCGGAGCACCGGTGCCGCTCGGGCCGTCCGGGCCTTTGCGCAGCTCTCCCGGCCTTCGGGTGGACACGTGACGGCAACGAGGATTTCTCATTTTCACCTGATCGAGGACCCAACCCACCTAGTGTTGGGCACACCGGTGCTAGTCACGGAGTTGGCCACCCGAACGACGTCCCACGCAGTCAGCGGACGAAAAGTGAGGGAAGACGCGTATGAAGGTCTCAACAGCACTCTGCTCGGCGGCGCTCGGCGTGGGCCTCGGCACGCTCCTGCTGCCAGGCGCCGCACTGGCCGACACCACTGTGTCACCGGCCACCACTCCGGTCGGTGGGACCGTCGTGCTCACCGCGACGACCTGCAACCCGAAGTCGGGTGACGCCCTCTTCCGGGTCACCGGGCCCAACCGCGACCAGAACGTCCGATCCACCACGGCCGCCGCCGGCGGCGGACTGAGCGCCGAACTCTTCACCGCCGGGTTCACCCTGGGCACCTACACGGTGGCGGCGACCTGCGGCGACGGCAGCTCGGCCGGCACCGCCACGTTCACCGTCACCCCGATCGGCGGCGCACCGGCCGGCTCCGGCGGCGACAGCCGCGACACCGGCACGCTGGCCGCCGGTGGCACCCTGCTCGGCACCGCCCTCGCCGGCGCGGTGGTCCTGATCCGCCGGCGGCGTCCGGCGTCCACTGTCGCCTGATCGGCGACTGCTCCATCCCTGAGGACGGGTGCCCGTGCCGGCGACACCGGCGCGGGCACCCCGACGACGCCCAACGGAGGTGTGCCCACGTGTGGTGGCGGCGGACCCTACCGGCGGTGGTGGCCCTGCTCGGCGTGAGCGGGCTCGGGCTGATCACCGTCGGCCTCACCGCCGACCCGACGCGGCCACCGCCCCCGCCGGCCGACGCGCCGCGCCGCACCCGCCCCGCACCGGACCTGGCGCCGCTGCCCCGCGCCGCGCCGGTCCGGGTGCAGATCACCGCCATCGACGTCCGCGCCGAGGTCGTCCCGGTCGGTGCCGACGCGGCCGGGGTGCTCGAGGTGCCGCCACTGGACCGGCCCACAGTCGCCGGCTGGTACCGGCACGGGGTCAGCCCCGGCGAAACCGGCAACGCCGTCCTGGTGGGACACGTCGACTCCCCCGCCGGACCGGCGGTCTTCTTCGACCTCGGTCGGCTACGCGCCGGCGAACAGATCCAGGTCACCCGCGCCGACGCGCAGGTCGCCACGTTCACCGTGGACGACGTCCGCGCGTACCCGAAGGAGCACTTTCCCAGCACCCTCGTCTACGGCCCGGCGGCCACCGCCGGGCTGCGCCTGATCACCTGCGGCGGCCGGTTCGACGCCACTACCGGCAACTACGTCGACAACGTCGTCGTCTTCGCCACCCGCACCGGCTGAGCACCGTCGCCCGACTGTCGGACGTCGGACCCGGCTCGGCAGAATGCGGTGACACCATCCCCGCGGGCACCGTGACCGGGGCGGTGCGCGGGCGACGGGGAGGCACGCGGTGGATCAGCGACCGGTACGGGACCGGGCGGGTCGAGGCGTACGCGCCCTGGCCCGTCGACTGCTCGGCCGGGTCGAGGGCGACTCCCCCACCCCGCGCCGGTCCAACCCGGACGCGGTGGTCGACTGTGCCGTCTACGTCAACGGTCGGCGCGAGCCCGGTCGACCGCACTACGCCGACGCGTACGCCCAGGCCCGGCACGCGCGCAACGCCTTCGTGTGGCTGGGCCTGCACGACCCGGGACCGGCCGTGCTCGCCGCTGTGGGCCGGACCTTCGGCCTCGACGAGCTGACCGTCGAGCAGGCGCTCGCCGACGGGCACCGGCCCACTGTGCAGCGGCACGGGTCGGTCACCCTGCTGGTGCTGCGCACCGCCGGGTACGTGGAACACGACGAGCTGACCGACACCTCCGAGGTGATCGACACCGGGGACGTGATGGTGCTGCTCGGCGACCGGTTCGCCATCACCGTGCGGCACGGCGCGGCCGGGGCGCTGCGCAGCGTCCGTGCCGACATCGAGCGCCGCCCCGCGCTGCTGGCCGCCGGGCCCTGGGCGGTGGCGTACGCGGTCTGCGCCCGGATGGTCGACTCCTACCTGGAGGTGGCCGGGCACGTGGAGCGGGATCTGGAACGGGTCGAGGAGGCGGTGTTCGCCCGCGACCGCAGCGCCGACATCCAGCACATCTACCAGCTCAAACGGGAGGTGGTGGAGTTCAAACGGGCGGTGTTGCCGTTGCAGGCGCCGATGCGGACGCTGCTCGACCCCGAGGGCCCACCACGCGCCCTGCACCGCTGGTTCGTCGACGTGGACGGCCGGCTGAGCCGGGCCGTCGACCGGGTCGCCGCGTACGACGACCTGCTCACCTCGATCGTGCAGTCCCGGTTGGCGCAGCTCGCCGTCGAACAGAACAACGACATGCGCAAGATCGCGGCGTGGGCGGCCATCGCCGCCACCCAGACCGGCATCGCCGGCATCTACGGCATGAACTTCGACCACATGCCCGAGTTGGCCTGGCGCTACGGCTACGCCGGTGCCATCTGCCTGATGGCCGTGGTCGCCCTGGGCCTGTACCGGCTGTTCCGGCGCTCGGGTTGGCTCTGACGCCGCGGGCGTGCGGCACCGGGCGGGCAGCGGCTAATCTCGCAGCCGTGATGTGGCAGCGGTACGTGGCGATCGGCGACAGCACCACCGAAGGGCTCGACGACCCGGACGAGGCGGGCGGCTACCGGGGCTGGGCCGACCGGTTCGCGCTGGCGGTGGCCGAGGCACAGGGCGGCGGGCTGGACTACGCGAACCTGGCCATCCGGGGCCGGACCACCGCGCAGATCCGGGCCGAGCAGCTGCAACCCGCCCTCGACCTCGCACCCGACCTGGCCACAGTGGTCGCCGGCATGAACGACGTGCTGCGCCCCTCGTTCGACGCGGAGCAGGTCGCGGGAGACGTGGAGGCGATGCAGCGGGCGCTCGTCGGGCAGGGCGCCACCGTGCTGACGTTCACGATGCCGGACCCCGCCACGGTGATGCCCCTGGCCCGGCCACTGCGGGGCCGGATGCTCGCGCTCAACGAGGCGATGCGCGCCGCCACCGCGCGGACCGGGGCGTCCCTTGTCGACCTGGGTGCCCTCCCGGTCGCCTCCGATCCCCGGCTGTGGAGCGACGACCGGCTGCACGCCAACAGCGCCGGGCACGAGCGGATCGCCGCCGCGCTGGCGTACACCGTCGGGCTGCCCGGGTTCGACGACTCCTGGAAGGCCTCGTTGCCGCCGGCGCCGCCGCGCCGCCGCGGGGAGGTGCTCGGCGCCGAGCTGGCCTGGACCCGCCGGCACCTGCTGCCCTGGCTGGTCCGGCACCTGCGCGGCAGGTCGTCCGGGGACGACCGGGTCGCGAAGCGGCCGGTGCCCCTGCCGGTGGCGTTGGGCCGGTGACGGCCGGCCGCCGGGGCCGCTCGGCGGTGCGGCAGGATGGCGGCGTGGGCAAGCGTGCGGGACGACGACGGGCGGGCGCGACGACACCGCCGGCCTGCCCGTGCGGCTCCGGCCAGGCGTACGCCGCCTGTTGCGCGCCCGTGCACGCCGGCGACGCGCAGGCACCGACCGCCGAGGCGTTGATGCGCTCCCGGTTCAGCGCCTTCGCCCTGGGCGACACCGGTTACCTGCTGCGCAGCTGGCACTCCTCGACCCGGCCGGAGGACCTTGAGCTGAGCCCGGCACAGCGGTGGACCCGACTGGAGATCATCGACACCGAGCGGGGTGGCCTGCTCGACACCGCCGGCACCGTGACGTTCCACGCCCACTACCGGGACGCGGGCCGCCCCGGCACGATCATCGAACGCAGCAGGTTCGTCCGCGAGGACGGCCGATGGGTCTACCTCGACGGCGACGTGGCCTGATCCCGCGCCGGTGGCCGAGTCTGCCCCGTAGGATGACAGTGGCGTCGTCCTACGCCCGCACCCCTTCCGGCGCTCACGCCGCCGGCCGCGCGGAGGCGAAGGGGGGCCTGGAGCCCTCGGGACGAGTCGAACGGAGACCACCGATGACCATGACGTTCATCAACCTGCCGGTGCGCGACCTGACCACCGCCGCCGAGTTCTACCAGGCGCTCGGCTTCACCAGCGACCAGACCGGGCCGGAGGGCGACACCATGGCGCTCACCGTCTCCGACACCACCCGGCTGATGCTGCACCTCCGCTCGGCCTTCGAGACGTACACCGGGGTCGCCACCACGGACACGGCAACAAGCCGGGAGGTCATCGTCGGCCTGTCGGCCCGGAGCAGGGAGCAGGTCGACGAGCTTGTCGACAGGGCCGTGGTCGCCGGCGGGGAGTCGCTCGGGTCGGGGATCGTCAACGGGCCGATGTACATGCGCGGCTTCCGCGACCTTGACGGCCACCAGTGGTCGTTCCTGCACCTGGCCGGCTGAGTGAGGGCCCGGCGGCGGCCACACCGCCGCCGGGCGCCGGGTCAGCCGGGGTCGCGTGCCAGGCTCGCGGTGCTGCCGCTGGGCACTGCCGCGCCGCGCCGGCGGCGGGTCAGCAGCACCACCGCCACCACGAGGTACGCCCCGGCGGTCAGCGCGAACGCCACCGCGTTGCCGGCCGCCGTGGCGAGCAGGCCGTAGCCGGCGTACGTCACGATGACCAGCACGTCGGTGGCCATCCCGGCCAGGGAGGTGACGGTGGCGCGGCTGGTGCCGGTGACCCGGGCCTGGAGCCGCGCGTCGGCAAGCACGGTGGCCAACTGCGCCGCGCCGAAGGCCACCGCGAGCAGCACGAACCCCGCCGGGTGCCGGAGCAGGGCCCCTGCGGCCAGCGCGACGCCGACCAGCCCCGGCAGCGCGGCGTACCCTCGACTGCCCAGCCGCTCTCCCGCCGGGGCGAGCAGCCCGCCGACTGTCACCCCGGCCCAGAGCAGCAGGAGCAGCAGGGGCACCGCCTGCGCCCCGACGCCGGTGTCCAGGGCCAGCAGCGGCGTGTACTCGTCCAGGGCACCCCAGTCGGCAGCGACAACGGCCACCAGCAGCACGGCGTTCCGTACCGGCGCACGGGTGCGGACCTGCGCCACCGCCGCCCGCAGCGTGTCCCACCACCCCAGGTTTCCGTCATCGTCGTCCAGCTCGGACGTTTGTCGGGTCGACCCGGTGGCTGGCGTGCGGTGCTCCGGAAACCGGGTGGCGACGATGCTGGCCAGCAGGCAGGCGAGCACGCTGGCCGCGCCGACCGCCGGGTACCCGCCGGCCGCGAGCACCGGGCCGGCGAGCACCCCGGAGAGCACCACGCCCAGCACACCCGCCGTCCGCGCCCGGCCGAGCACCCGGGCGTAGCGGCCGGTCGCGCCGAGCCGGTCCAGTTCGGTCCAGACCAACGCCTCCTGGGCACCGGAGACCAGTGCGCCACCCGCGCCCCAGAGCAGGAAACCGACGGCGAATGCCGGGTACGACGGCACCAGCACCCAGAGCGCGAACCCGGCGGCGGCCACCAGCGGGCCGAGGCACAGCAGCAGCCGTCGGGACACCACGTCGGCCCACGCACCGGAGGGCACCTCGAACAGGATGCCGGCCACCGACCAGATGACGAAGAGCGACGAGATCTGCCCCACCGACAGTCCGCTGTCGATGAAGAACACCACGTACAGCGGGTAGAGCAGCACGAGGTCACTGAGGAACGCGTACCCGTAGAGGGTGGTCGTCAGCCGGCGGACCGCCGGGTCGGGCACGCGGGTGGCGCTGGGGATCATTTGGCCTTCCCGTGGGAGTGGAGACGGACACCGGACGTGCGGTGCCCGTGGCGGCCCACGGTTTCGGCCGACGCTGCTGGATCAATGTCGCCAGGTCATGCCCGCGATGCTAGACAACCGGCGCGGCCACGGCCAGCGCTTTCGACGTGCCGGGCGAGCGGGGCGGGCAACGCGAGGCGGGACGGGATCAGATCGATCCCGCCCCGCCCCGTACTGCTGCGTCAGCGCCGGTCCACCGGCGGAATGACTGTGGTGGTCTCACTGTCGTCGCTGGCCCGCTGCCCGGGCACCGCGGGATCGGTGCCGCCCCGGACCACCTGGGTCGCGTCGGGGTCGACACCGGTGCCCACCGCCTGCGTGACGTCCGAGTCGGCCGAGCCCCTGACCACCTGGGTCGTGTCGTCGGTCGCGGCGGGCCGGGCCGGCGTCGGCGTCGTGTCGCCGGCGCCGCGACCGACCGGCTGGGTGACGTCGGAGCTGACCGGGAAGTGGACGACCTGGGTGGCCTCCGGGTCGGCGGGCCGGGTCACCACCTGGGTGGTGTCGGCGTCGGCGGGCCGGGTCACCACCTGGGTGGTGTCGGCGTCGGCGGGCCGGGTCACCACCTGGGTGGCCTCCGCGCCACCGGTGGTGGCCGACCGGCGGGCCAGCTCGGCCTCGGCGTCGCGGCGACCGGCCCGGTACGCGTGGGTGTGCTCGGCGATCAGCCGCGACTCCTGCTCGGCGCGGGTCAGCCACGACTCCCAGCGACTCTGCATCGGACGGATCAGGCCGCCGCCGACACCGACGACGAGGATGCCGCCGATCGTGGCCAGCACGGCGATCAGCACGGGCGTGGTGACCGCGGTGGCCACCCCGATCTGGTTCAGCGCGGCGATGACGCCGAGGCCGAGGATGAACACCGAGGCGATGGTGGCCAGCACCCGGCCGTAGGACAGCCCGCCGAGCGCGCCGCTGATGATGTCCTTCACCGCGTTGGCGATGGCGGCGGCGACCACGACGATGACGATCGCGACGAAGGCCCGGGGCAACCACGAGATCACCGCGGCGAGCAGGTCGGAGATCGGGTTCGGCCCCCAGATGCCGAAGGCGAGCTGAAGGGTGAACAGCAGCACCGCGTAGTAGACGAGCTTCGCGACGATGTCGCTGGCGTCGTACCGGGATCGGCTCAACGCGCGGCGGATGCCGCCGCGTTCGACGGCGCGGTCGAAGCCCACCCGTTCCAGGACCTTCTCCACGATCTTCAGGACGGCCTTGGCGATCAGCCAACCAGCCACCAGGATCGCCAGGAACGCGACGGCCTTGGGCAGGAAGAGCATCACCGAACGGAGGGCGTCGCCCACCGCGTCGCTGACGTTGTCACTCATCTGGTCATTCCTTTACGCGCAGCCGGGGATGGTCAGTCCCCGACCTACCCCCGAGCCGACGTGGGGAAACGCCAGCCACTGCCGGCCCGATCAGCTGGATCACGGACCGGGACCCCTAGCGCGCGGGCAAGCCCTGGCAATATCCTCCGGGATACGTGCGGCCACTGGAGCTACTTTTCATCCCCCGCCGTCGGCCGCAGGAGGAGACACGATGCACGTCGACAATTCCGAAGTGGACCGGCGGACGCTGCTGCGCGCTGGTCTCGGCGCCGCCACGGTCGCCGTCGTCGGAAGCGAACTCGCCTTCCCCGGGGCGGCCCAGGCCGCCCCCGGCACCGACCTCGACTGGATCATCAGCTGCGACGAGTGGGCCGCCCGCCCGCCGAAGGACCCGCTGTCGGTGAGCGCCATCGCCACCAACAAGATCATCGTGCACCACATGGCGTTCCCGAACGTCACCGACTACTCCCGCGAGCAGGCGGTCAAGCTGGCCCACGACTGCCAGGACCTGCACATGGACGGCAACGGGTGGTCGGACACCGGCCAGCACTTCACGGTGAGCCGCGGCGGCTACGTGCTGGAGGGCCGTCGGGGCAGCCTGGAGCGCCTCGAAGCCGGCGACCGGCAGATGATCTCGGCGCACTGCCCGGGCGAGAACGGCCGGGCCATCGGCATCGAGAACGAGGGCACCTACGTCACCGAGACGCCGCCGAAGGCGCTTACCGACTCCCTGGTGAAGCTCTGCGTCGCGGTCTGCCGGCAGTACGGGCTGCACGCGTTCGACATCTTCGGCCACTGGGACTTCCGCACCACCGAGTGCCCGGGCGCCGCCTTCTACCGCCAGTTCCCGGACCTGCGGCGGCGGGTGCACGCCGCCCTCGGCACCACGCTCGGTGACGTGCCCGCGCGTCGCTGGCCGGACCTCTGGCGCTTCGTCAACTCCCCCTCCGTCCGGGTGGTGCAGCACCTGCTCGTCCACCGGGGCTACACGGTGACGGTCAGCGGCACGTTCGACGCCGCGACAGTGGCGGCCGTGCAGGACTGGCAGGCCCGCAACGGCATTGCGGTGGACGTGGACGCGACCCTCACCCCGCCGACCTGGGAGACCCTCGCGCCGGAGCTGGACCAGCACGCCACCGGTGCGCCGGTCACGGCAGTGCAGGAAATCCTCGCCACCAAGGGGTACGCGGTCACCGTCACCGGGGCGTACGACCACGCCACCCGGGCCGCCGTGCAGGACCTTCAGGCGCTGCACGGGCTGCCGCGCAACGGCAAGCTCAGCACGAGCACGTGGTGCACCATCGTCGGCGGGTCGGTCCGCGAGTCGTACCGGCACCGCTGAGCCTCGCCGGTGGCGGTGCGGGGCCGCCCCGCACCGCCACCAGCCAGCTCGCCGGTTTGATCCACGGGCCCGGCGGAAAGAGTCCTCGGTATGAGATGGGCCCGTCGAGCCGTACCCGCCGCTGCCGCCGCTGTCGCGGCGCTCGCCGCGCGGGATCTGATCCAGCGCGACCACGCGTTGCTGCGCAACTTTCCGGTGCTCGGCCGCGCCCGTTACCTGCTGGAGGCGATCGGGCCGGAGCTGCGGCAGTACATCGTGGCCGGCAACGACGAGGAACGCCCGTTCACCCGCGACCAGCGCCGCTGGGTGTACGCGTCGGCCAAGCAGGAGAACAACTACTTCGGCTTCGGCACTGACAACGACATCGAGCACACCCGCGGTTACCCGATCATCAAGCACCGCACGTTCGGCCGGGCGGTGCCGCCGTCGACCCCGACCGCCGGACACGACGTGCGGCTGCCCTGCGCGAAGGTGCTCGGCGCGGCCCGGGGGCGAGCCCGTGCCTTCCGCCCGGAGTCGGTGGTCAACATCTCCGGGATGAGCTTCGGCTCGCTCTCCGGCAACGCCGTCACCGCGTTGAACAAGGGAGCCGCGCTCGCCGGCTGTCTACAGAACACCGGCGAGGGCGGCCTGTCGCCGTACCACCGCAACGGCGGCGAACTGGTCTTCCAACTGGGCACCGCGTACTTCGGCTGCCGGGACGAGCACGGCCGGTTCAGCCTGGAGCGGCTGAAGGACCTGGTCGCCGGCGCACCCGTACGGGCATTGGAGATCAAGCTCAGCCAGGGCGCCAAGCCGAGCCTCGGCGGGCTGCTGCCCGGGGCGAAGGTGTCCGCCGAGATCGCCGCCACCCGGGGCATCCCGGCTGGTCAGGACTGCGTCAGCCCGTCCCGGCACGCCGAGTTCTCCGACTGTGACAGCCTGCTCGACTGGGTGGAGTTGCTGGCCACCGAGACGGGCCTGCCGGTCGGCATCAAGTCGGCGGTCGGTGACCTGGGCTTCTGGCGGGAGTTGGCGGACCTGATGCGCGACACCGGGCGGGGCGTGGACTTCGTGACGATCGACGGCGGCGAGGGTGGCACCGGCGCCGCGCCGCTGATCTTCAGCGACTCCGTGTCGCTCCCGTTCCAGCAGGGCTTCTCCCGGGTCTACAAGATCTTCGCCGAGCGGGACCTGCACGAGCGGGTGGTCTTCGCCGGCGGCGGCAAACTCGGCCTGCCGGACAACGCCATCGTGGCGTTCGCGCTCGGCTGCGACCTGGTAAACGTGGGCCGGGAGGCGATGCTGGCGATCGGCTGCGTCCAGGCCCAGAAGTGCCACACCGACACCTGCCCCACCGGGGTGGCGACGCAGAACGTCTGGCTGGCCCGCGGCCTGGACCCGGCGTCGAAGTCGGTCCGGGCGGCCAACTACCTGCGGACCCTGCGCCGCGACCTGACCAAGGTCGCCGAGGCCTGCGGCGTGGAACACCCCGGCCTGATCGGCACGGACGCCGTGGAGATCCTGGACGGCCGCACCGGCTCCACCCCACTGCACGAGGTGTACGGCTACCAGCCGCACTGGGGTCTGCCCTCGGCAGCCGACCAGGCGACGATCGTGCGCCTGATGACGCCGCAGGCACCGCAGGGCGGCAGCGCCCCACCCTCGGCCACCGCCGTCGGCTGACCCACGCCCGACCCGGCCCGCACGGCGTTCGGCGGGATAAACGCGTGGAGTCGTCGCCGGGGACACCCGTATCGTGGCGCGGTGCTGATCAGACGCGAGACACCCGCTGACGTCGACGCCATCCGGGCGGTGCACGCCGCCGCGTTCGGCGGAACCGGCGGCGACGGGAACGACGGGGGCCAGTCCCTACCGGTCGAGGCGACCCTTGTCGACGCGCTGCGGGCCGACGAGGGCTGGCTGCCCGCGTACTCCCTGGTGGCTGTCGATTCGGACGGCCAGGTGGTGGGCCACGTGGTGGCCACCCGCGGCCGGGTGGGCGGTGAGCCGGTGGCGTTGGGCCTCGGGCCGCTCGGTGTGCTGCCGGAATGGCAGCGGCGCGGCGTCGGCAGCGCGCTTGTGCACGCGGTGCTCGGTGCGGCCGACGCCCGCGACGAGCCCCTCGTGGTGCTGCTCGGGCACCCCGAGTACTACCCGCGCTTCGGCTTCGGGCCGGCCGTCGAGGTGGGGGTCACGCCGCCGCAGCCGTGGGGTCCGCAGTACTTCATGGCGCGGCCGCTCACCGCGTGGCGCGGGTCGGTCCGGGGCGAGTTCCGCTACGCCCGCCCGTTCGACGACCTGTGATCCCGCCGCGGATCCGCCGCCGGCGCGCTACCGACCTCGACGGGTGTGTCGCGGCCCTCGCCGAGGTCCACCGGGTCGACAGGTATCCGCTGAACTGGCCCGCCGACCCCCACGGCTGGCTGCGCGAACCACACCCGACCCGCGCCTGGGTCGCGGTCGACAAGGCTGACAACGCCGACGCGGCCATTGTGGGGCACGTCGCGGTGCACCGGGTGCCCAGCCCGGCGAGCGGGCTGCCCGCCCGACCAACGGCCCAGGTCGGTCGTCTCTTCGTGGCGCCGGCCGCCCGAGGGTTGGCGCTGGGCAGCGGGCTACTGGGGCGGGCACGGCAGTGGGCGAGCGCACGCGGCATTGATCTGGTGCTCGACGTGACCTCCGGCGACACCGCGGCCACCGCCCTCTACGAGCGCACCGGCTGGCTGTGCACCGGCGTCAGCACCGCACCGTGGACCACGCCCGACGGCAGTCCGGTGTCGCTGCGCCACTACACGCTGCGCTGCGACACCGCCCCGGCCATCGCCGCGAGGCGGCGGGCGAGCAGCCCGGCCGCCTCCCGCAGCTCCGGCGGCTCCAACACCTCCACCTGGTAATCCAGGCGGGCGAGGTGCGCGGCAAGCCAGTCCAGGCTCTCACCGCCGACGACCAGCACACACCACCCGTCGCTGCCCTCCTCGACCCGCCCCACCTGGGGTGGCACCACCGCGCGCACCCGGTCGGGATGGGCACGCACCCGCGCCCGGGCGACATACCGGTACGGTGCCCCGGTCACCGACCGCTGCACGAAGGCGACCGGATCCGGGTGGTCGCGGGCCCGGAACCGCCAGGTCGTCGCCACCGCCGCGGCCATCCGGTCCAGGCGGAACGTGCGCCAGTCGTCGCGGTCGACGTCCCAGCCCATCAGATACCAGCGGCGACCCGTGGTGACCATCCGGACCGGCTCGACAGTCCGCTCCTGCGCCCCGCCGTCGCGGGCGGTGTAGCTGAACCGGACCCGCACGGCGTCGCGACAGGCCCGTGCGAGCGTCACCAGCAACTCCGCGTCGATCTCGGCCACCGGGCCGATCAGGGTCTCCGTCGAGCCGTGCACGGCCCGCACCTCGGCGCGCAGCCGCGACGGCATCACCTGGTCGAGCTTCGCGAGCGCCCGCAGCGCCGCCTCCCCCGCCCCGGCGACCGTGCCTCCCGAGGCGAGCCGCAGGGAGACCGCTGTCGCGATCGCCTCCTCGTCGTCGAGGAGCAGCGGCGGCAGCTGGGTGCCCGCACCGAGTTGGTAGCCACCGCCCACGCCCGCCGTCGCGTACACGGGGTAACCGAGCGCACGCAGACGCTGCACGTCACGGCGCACGCAGCGACTGGTGACCCCCAGCTCGGCAGCGAGCTCGCCGGCCGTCCAGGACGGTCGCCGTTGCAGCAGCGCCAGCAGCCGAAGGACCCGCTCGGTGGTCGCCTCGACGCTCATCCGCCGATCGTTTCACGGATAGCGGAACGACTCTGTCCGCTATCCGCGAGAGGCTTCGGACCATGACCGACCAGACCAGGAAACAGGGAGCTGAGATGGCCCGCGACATCCAGATCACGTTCGACTGCGCCGACCCGGCCGCACTGGCGACGTTCTGGGCCGAGGCGCTCCGCTACCAGGTGCAGCCTCCCCCCGGAGACTTCGAGTCGTGGGACCAGGCCCTGGAAGCCATGGGAGTGCCCCCGGAGCGCCGCAACGACGCCTCGGCGGTGGTTGACCCCGACGGCTCGGGTCCTCGGCTGTTCTTCCAGCGAGTGCCGGAGCCCAAGCAGGTCAAGAACCGGGTACACGTCGATGTGCGGGCCGCTCCCGGGCTGGCCGGCGACGAGCGGATGGCGGCCCTGGAAACGGAGGCGGACCGGCTCGTCGCGCACGGGGCCACCCGGCTCACCCGGCACGAGCCCGCTCCCCCGCTGGGGGCCGGTCACCTCGTCATGGCCGACCCCGAGGGCAACGAGTTCTGCCTGGACTGACATGGGCGTTCGCCCAGCTCACCGCCGTCGCCGCCGGACGTCATGCGAACATGTGTACGTGTCGTCCGGCGCCCACATCCTGCACGCCGACCTGGACGCGTTCTACGCGTCGGTCGAGCAGCGTGACGACCCGCGCCTGCGCGGGCGGCCGGTCATCGTCGGCGGGGGCGTGGTCCTCGCGGCCAGCTACGAGGCGAAGGCCCGGGGCGTACGCAGCGCGATGGGTGGCCAGCAGGCGCGCCGGCTGTGCCCGGAGGCGATAGTGGTGCCGCCCCGGATGTCGGCGTACACGGCGGCGAGCCGCGCGGTCTTCGAGATCTTCCGGCAGACCACCCCGCTTGTCGAGGGGCTCTCCATCGACGAGGCGTTCCTGGACGTGGGTGGCCTGCGGCGGCTGGTCGGGTCGCCGACCGAGATCGCCGAGCGGCTGCGCCGGGAGGTCTGGGCCGGGGTCCACCTACCGATCACGGTGGGGGTGGCCCGCACGAAGTTCCTGGCGAAGGTGGCCAGTGGGGTGGCGAAGCCGGACGGGCTGCTGGTTGTCGCACCGGACGCCGAGGTGGCGTTCCTGCACCCGCTGCCGGTCGAGCGGCTGTGGGGCGTCGGCCCGGTCACCTCGGCGAAGTTGCGGGCGCACCGGATCCGTACCGTCGGCGAGGTGGCGCGGCTCGGCGAGGCCGCGTTGGTGTCTCTGCTCGGGTCCGGCTCCGGGCGGCACCTGCACGCCCTGGCGCACAACCGTGACCCACGCGCGGTGCAGGTCGGTCGACGACGCGGATCGATGGGTGCCCAGCACGCACTGAGCCGCAGCCCGCACGCCCCGGCGGAGTTGGACGCCATCCTCGCCGGCCTTGTCGACCGGGTCTCCCGGCGGATGCGCGCGGCCGGGCGGGCCGGGCGCACAGTGGTGCTGCGGCTGCGTTTCGGCGACTACACCCGGGCGACCCGCTCGCACACAGTGGACAAGGCGACAGCCGACACGACCCCGTTGCTCGCCGCCGCGCGGGCGCTGTTGCGGGCGGCCCAGCCCGAGATCGACAGTCGTGGTGTCACGCTGATCGGTGTCTCGGTGGGCAATCTGGACGACAGCCCGGTGCAGCCGGAGCTGCCGTTCCACAGCGACCCGGGTGCGGAGCTGGACGCCGCTGTGGACGCGGTCCGCGACCGGTTCGGATCGGCGGCGCTCACCCGGGCGGTGCTGCTCGGCCGGGAGCCGGGCGTCGAGATGCCGCTGCTGCCGGATTGACCGATCTGCGTGCGGTGTCCATCCGAAGAGGTGCGATCGGAGACACATCACAGCAGGTCGGCGGTTTAGCCGGCGGCTGACGGGTGACCCTTGGGGGGTACAGCCTGACAAGGGGGGACCCAGCATGTCCGACGACACCAGCAACCGAGTGAGCCGCAACGCCGAGCGCCCGCACGACGTGACCGACCCGCTGCTCTGGCAGTTGGCGATCGATGTGCTGAGCGCCCACGAGCCGGACGACGAGGGTCACTGCCGCAACCTCCAGTGCGCCGGGCAGTCCTGGCCCTGTGCGGCCCGCGCCGGCGCCGAGCAGTCGATACGCCTGGCCCGCAGCACACCCGCCCCGGTCGAGACGACCACCGACGGCGGCGACAGCGAGGAGGGCGGCACGGGTTGGTCCGGGGAGAGCAGCGCACCGGCTCCCCGGTGGGGCTGGAACGCCGGTCCGGTCACGTCGCACCGAGGGCCGAAGGCGTCCGCGTCCGCGGCGTGACGGCCTTCCCCCGGGGGTACGAGCGCGCGGGGCTGATTGGCATCACACGCACGAACGCTCGGCCGGTGATCCGGCCGAGCGTTCGCGTGTCATCCGTCAGAGGCTGAGCCGCTGCGTCGGGAAACGATCAGAGGCTGAGCCGCTGACCCGGGAAGATCAGGCCCGGGTCGGCCCCGATCAGCTGCCGGTTGTGCTCGTACAGCGCCTGCCAACCGCCGGTCACCCGGTGGCCGTCAGCGATCTCCGACAGGGTGTCCCCCGGCTTGACCAGGTACGTCTGGCCGCCGGTGGTCGGCGCGGTGCGTTCGTGGCTGCGGGTCGCCGGCTGCTCGCCGCGCGACGGCCGCTCGGTGGGCTTGGTCGACTTCGTGGTGGGCTTGGTCGACTTGGTGGTGGGCTTGGTCGACTTGGTGGTGGGCTTGGTCGACTTCGTGGCCGAGCCGCCGGTCGATCCGCCCTTCTTGCCGCAGGTCGGCCAGGCGCCGATGCCCTGCCCGTCGAGTACCTTCTCGGCGATCGCGATCTGCTCGCCGCGGCTGGCCAGGTCGGCGCGGGCGGCGTACTTCTTGCCGCCGTAACCGGCCCAGGTGCTCTGGGAGAACTGCAGTCCGCCGTAGTAGCCGTTCCCGGTGTTGATCTTCCAGTTGCCGCCGGACTCGCACTTGGCGATCGCGTCCCAGTTGACCGCGGCCTGCGCCGGGGCGGCCGGCCCGAAGAGGGCGACGGCGCCGGTGACCGCACCGACAGCCAGGGTGCCGACGGCGAGGCGGCGGGTGGTGACCCGTCGATGACGGGGGGTGTAGACAGACGTCATGTGAGCTTCCTCCACGCCGGCGAGGTGAGCTGTCGGGTTCGGGCCGAGGAGCCCGGCCGCACGGTGGCGGCTTCACCCCGAGGTGACATGCACCGAGGAACGTGTGGGTCCCCCGCTCCTGCCCGGTGACTGGGTTCCGACGACCGGGGGCAGGATTTGGCGTTGCCGGCCGTGGTGTCCGCGTTGGCGAACCCGACCGACGTTAGGCACGGTCGGTGACGATCGCCCAACCCCTGTGAACTTCTTCACCGGGGCACGCTGGAGAGTCCGCTCAGCGGTTGCGGGCCTGGTGACTCTGTGCAGTGACCACCATGGACCGTTTGCGATCAGCTGTCCTCCTGGAGCCAGACGCCGACCCCTCGACGGCGACGACCAACAAGACCAGGGACAACAACGGAAACCAATCTCCCGTACGCGAGTAGACAGTGCCCCATCCGGTGGTCGGAGCGGCCGTTACCAGCAACTCCGCGTCACCGGCGCTGACGTCACCCAGCAGTCTGCCGCCGCCGTCGCTTACCGTCAGCCGGCCCAACTCGGCGGCGCGGACCACTGTGATTCCGTTCTCCACACCCCGGACCATTGCGATGCGACCGTGCAGCCAACCGTCGGAGGTGAAGTCCAGGGCGGGGACGAGCAGCACCGAGGCGCCCTCCGCCCGATACCGCCGGACCAGGCCGGGATAGTCGAGGTCCTTGCAGATGGCAACGCCGAACCGCCCGTTCACGATGACGTCGTCGTCGCCCGGCGTCAGCCACTCCTCCAGGCCGGGGACCAGATGCTGTTTCTGGTACGTCGTGACGCCGCCATCCGGGTCCAGCACCAGCGCGACGTTGCTGGCCGTGCCGGCCCGCCACAGCACCGTGCCGACGACGATCTGGGCCCCGGCCTGCCGCAGCGCGTCCACGAGCAGGGGCAGGGTCGTGTCCGTCACGGCGAACACCTTCTCCGGCAGCACCACGATCCGTGCCCCACGGGCGGTCAGGTCCGCCACCCGCGCGGCGTACCGGGCGAGCAGGTCCCGGCCGGACGGTTCGTCGATCGGGAGCCCGTCCGTGGACTGCCGCAGGGCGAGCAGACCGACGGTAAGCGGCTCGGCCGGGTCGGCTGAACGACCCAGTGACCAGGCCGACCACCCGCCGGCGCCGAGCAGGAGGGCGAGCAGGCAGGCGAGGGCGGTGCGGTCGAGCCGGCCGGTGCCTGTTGGCAGTGCGCTGCCGAGCACGGCGGCGACAGCGATCGGGACGGCGAGCAGCAGGTAGGTGACGCCCCAGACGCCGGTGAGCGCGGTCAGCTGGATGACCGGCCGGACGTCGGCCTGCGTGTAGGCGAGACTCCACCACGCCCCCTGCGGGAACAGGTGCGACGCCGCGTACTCGCCGAGCACCCACAGTGCCGGCACGGTGAGGACGGCGCGCACGGTTCGCCCCCGCAGCAGCAGGGCACGGGCGAGCACTACCGTGCCGGCCGCCAGGCCGAGGCCGAGGCCGAGCACGGCGGCGACCGCGGGGACCGGAAGGCCCAGGGTGCCGTGGTAGTACCCGACCATGTCGAGCTGCCCGATCGACCAGGCGAGGATCGTCGCGCCGAGCGCGGTCCTCCGGCGTACCCGCACCGAGGCGAGGATCAGCGGGATCGGGGCGAGCCAGGTCAACGCGGCAACGGGGTGCAGCCCGCACCCGCCGAGCCAGAGCAGGCCACTGAGGAGCGCGGCGACGATCGTCATCATGCGCCAATCGTGTGGCGAGGGTTGGCCGGTGCGGATCGCCGTACGCGGTGGAGGTGTTCTGGTCCTGTGGAGGGAGGCGCGGAGGAACCGGGCCGGACGATACTGCCGACGTGAAGCGGTACGTCAATCTCGCTGTCACGGTGGCCGCCGTCGCCGCGACAGTGCTGCCGGCCGTGGCCGACGGGCCACCCGCCTGGTGGGTGCTGCCGCTGGCGGTCGCGTCCTCGGTCCCGGTGCTGTGGCGGGACCGCGCGCTGGTCCCGGTCGCCGTCGTGGTGGGGGTCGCCACGACGGTCTCGGCCTCGCTCGGCGCGCCCCCGCTGCTGCCGGTCGGCCCCCTCGTCTGCGTCTACACGTTCGCGGCGCGATCCTCGCTTGCGGTCCGCCTGCTCGGCATCGTGCTCACCGCCGCCGGCCTGCTGTTCTCGCTGCTGTATCCGCACCCGGACGTGGAGGTGCTGCGCTACCTGTCGGTCGCCTACCTCTTCTCGTACGCCCTGGGGACCAGCGCCCGGGCCCGGCGTACCCACGCCCAGGCCCGCGCCGAACGGGATCGCCGCGTCGCCGGTGACCTCGCGGCGGCAGTGCTGCGCGAACGCGCCCGGATCGCCCGCGACCTGCACGACATCCTCACCCACGCGGTCGGCGTCATGGTCGTGCAGGCGGAGGCGGGGCCGCTGCTGGTGCGCGACCAACCCGAACGCGCCGACGCCGCGTTCGCCGCCATCGCGGCCACCGGCAGGGACGCGGCCACCCAGCTGCGCCGCGCGGTCGGCAGCCTGCGTGAACCCGCCGACGAACCGTTCGACCAGCCGGGACTGGCCCAGCTCCCCGTCCTTGTCGACCGTGTCCGCGCCACCGGCCTCGACGCCGTCCTCGAGGTCGCCTCCGGGACGCCGTTCGGGGGTGCCTCCCCGTCGCCGTTCGCGCCACCCGCGGACGTCGGGGTCGCCGCGTACCGGATCGTGCAGGAGTCCCTTACCAACGTGGTCCGGCACGCCGGGGCGCGATCGGTCCACGTCCTGCTGGACCACGCACCTGACTCGCTCACCGTGTCGATCACCGATGACGGCAGCGGCGACCGGGCGGCCGGCACCGGCATGCCCGGGTACGGGATCGTCGGCATGCGCGAGCGGGCCCAGGCCTGCGGGGGAAGCCTGCGCACCGGCCCGGCGTCCGACGGGCACGGCTTCACTGTCACCGCCACCCTGCCCCTGCCGGCGTCGGCGGTCGGCTGATGCTGCGCGTCGTGCTCGCCGACGATCAGGACCTGTTCCGGGCCGGGTTCACGACGATCCTCGGCGCCGAGCCGGACATCGAGGTGGTCGCCGAGGCCGCCGACGGCGCGGGCGCCGTGCGTGCCGCTCTCGACCACCGACCCGACGTCGTCCTGATGGACATGCGGATGCCCGTCCTCGACGGGGTCGCCGCGACCCGCCAGGTCTGCGCCCGTACGCCGAGCCGGGTCCTCGCCCTGACCATGTTCGACACCGACGACTACCTGTACGCGGCGTTGCGTGCCGGCGCCAGCGGCTTCCTGCTCAAGGACGCACCCCGGGCCGACCTGGTGAACGCGGTCCGCGTGGTCGCCGCCGGCGACGCGTTGCTCGCCCCCGGCGTCACCGCACGGGTGATCGGCGAACTGCACCGGCGCGGTCACCCGGATCCGGCGCGGGCCGCCGCGGTGACCGCGCTCACCGCTCGCGAGACGGACGTGCTGCGCCTGATCGCGGCGGGTCTGTCCAACGCCGAGATCGCCGCCCACCACCACCTCAGCGAGCACACGGTGAAGACGCACGTCGGCAACCTGCTCGCCAAACTCAACCTGCGCGACCGCGCCCAGGCGGTGATGGTCGCCTACGAGTCCGGTCTGGTGATTCCCGGTCAGTGACCCGCGGCGGTCCAGCCCCGTCGATCATGGAGTTGTGGTGCCCGTTGCGCCCTACGACGGGCGCTTTGTCGCCCAGCACAACTCCATGATCGACGAGGCAAGCCGGTTACAGGGTGCGCGCCAGCCGGTCGGCGAGCGTGCGGGTGAAGCGGGCCGGGTCGGTCAGCTCGCCACCCTCGGCGAGCACCGCCAGGCCGTAGAGCAGCTCGGCGGTCTCGGTCAGGGCCGCCGGTTCGGTGCCCTGCTCGTGGGCCTTGCGCAGCCCGGAGACCAGCGGGTGACCGGGATTGATCTCCAGGATCCGCTTGGTCGGGGGAATCTCGTGCCCCATCGCCCGGTACATCTTCTCCAGGGTCGGGGTGAGGTCGTGGGCGTCGCCGACGACGCAGGCCGGTGAGGTGGTCAGCCGGGACGACAGGCGGACCTCCCGGACGCTGTCGGTCAGGGTGGTGCCCAGCCAGTCGAGCAGCGCGGCGAACTCCTGTCGCTGCTGCTCGCGCTCGGCCTCGGCCTGCTGCTTCTCCTCGTCGGTGTCCAGGTCGATCTCGCCCTTGGCGATCGAGCGCAGCGTCTTGCCGTCGTACGTGCCGACCCGCTCGACCCACACCTCGTCGACCTGGTCGGTGAGCAGCAGCACCTCGTGACCCTTGGCCCGGAACGCCTCCAGGTGCGGAGAGTTCTCGATGGCGGCCCGCGACTCGCCGGTGGCGTACCAGATGTCGTTCTGGCCGTCCTTCATCCGCGACACGTAGCCGGCCAGGTCGGTGGGCTCGGCCGGGTCGTGGGTGGAGGCCACCGACAGGATGTCCAGCAGCGTGTCGCGGTTGTCGGTGTCGTCGATCAGCCCTTCCTTGACCACCGCGCCGAACTCCGTCCAGAAGGTGCGGTAGCGCTCGGCGTGGTTGGTCTTGAGGTCCTTCACGGCGGCGAGGACCTTCTTGACCAGGCGACGGCGGACGATCTGGATCTGCCGGTCCTGCTGGAGGATCTCCCGGGAGATGTTCAGCGACAGGTCGTGCGCGTCGACAACGCCCTTGACGAAGCGCAGGTAGGTGGGGACCAGCGCCTCGCAGTCGTCCATGATGAACACGCGTTTGACGTAGAGCTGGACGCCGCGGCGGCCCTGCGGGGAGAACAGGTCCAGCGGGGCGTGGCTGGGCAGGAAGAGCAGCGCCTCGTACTCGAAGGTGCCCTCGCCCTTCATGTGCACGACCTCGAGCGGGTCGGCCCAGTCGTGGCTGACGTGCTTGTAGAACTCGTTGTACTCGGCGGCGTCGACCTCGTCGCGGGGCCGCGCCCAGAGCGCCTTCATCGAGTTGAGCGTCTGCACCTCGCTGGTGGCGGGGGCGTCGTCGGTGCCCGGCCGCTCGACGGTCATCCGGATCGGCCACGCGATGAAGTCGGAGTAGCGCTTGACGATCTCGCGGACGGTCCACTCGGCGGTGTAGTCGTGCAGGTTGTCCTCGGTGTCGGCGGGCTTGAGGTGCAGGGTCACAGTGGTGCCCTGCGGTGCCTCGTCGACCTCCTCGATCGTGTACGTGCCCTCGCCGGTGGACTCCCAGCGGGTGCCGCCGGTCTCGCCGGCCTTGCGGGTCAGCAGGGTGACCCGGTCGGCGACCATGAACGCGGCGTAGAAGCCGACGCCGAACTGGCCGATCAGGTCCTGCGAGGCATGGGCGTCGGAAGACTCCCGCAGCTGGCGCAGCAGCTCGGCGGTGCCGGACTTGGCGATGGTGCCGATCAGCGCGACGACCTCGTCGCGGGTCATGCCGATGCCGTTGTCCCGCACGGTGAGGGTGCGGGCGTCCCGGTCGATCTCCAGGGCGACGTGCAGGTCGTCGGTGTCGGCGACGAGGTCCTTGTCGACGAGCGTGGCCAGCCTCAGCTTGTCCAGCGCGTCGGACGCGTTGGAGATGAGTTCCCGCAGGAAGACGTCCTTGTTCGAGTAGATGGAGTGGACCACCAACTGGAGCAGCTGACGCGCCTCGGCTTGGAACTCCAACGTCTCGGCCTGATTGCTCACACCGTCTCCCTTCTCGGCTCGTGCGGATGTTCGCGGAAAGGATACGAGTCGTCACCGGTCGCGTGGTGACCGCATCCCGGTCGTATTCCCGATCGGACCGGGGCAGCTCCGTGACATGGCTGACTTTGGCATACAGAAGTCAGGTGGGATAGCGTCACCGCCATGAAGATCGCAGGAAGCACCGCCCTCGTCACCGGCGCCAACCGCGGCTTCGGCCGGCACCTGGCCGCCGAACTCCTCGCCCGGGGCGCCACCGTCTACGCCGGCGCGCGCAACCCGGACACCGTCGACCTGCCCGGCGTGACGCCGGTGCGCCTCGACATCACCGACCCCACCTCGGTCGCCGCCGCCGCCACACTGGCCGGGGACGTCAACCTTCTGATCAACAACGCCGGCATCGACTCCCGCACCGACCTGATCGACGGTGACCTGGACCTCATCCGGCTGGAGCTGGAGACCCACTACATCGGCACCCTGTCCATGGTCCGGGCCTTCGCGCCGCTCATTGCCGGCAACGGCGGCGGGACGATCCTCAACGTGCTGTCCGTGCTGTCCTGGGTGAACTTCCCGATCCACGGGGCCTACGGCGCCGCCAAGTCCGCCGAGTGGGCGATGACCAACGCGCTGCGCCTCCAGCTCGCCGAGCGGGGCGTCCGGGTCGCCGGCCTGCACGTCGGCTATCTGGACACCGACATGGCCGCGACCGTCACCGGCCCGAAGTCCGACCCGGCGGTGATCGCCCGGCTCGCGGTGGACGGCATCGAGGCCGACGCGTACGAGATCGTCGCCGACGAGGTCAGCCGGCGGGTGCAGGCCGGATTCCCCGGCGGCGTGTCCGCGCTCTACCCGCAGCTGCCCTGACCACGCCGCCACTCGGGCGCGACGGGCCGTCGCCGGTTCGACCGACGACGGCCCGCCCCTGGCGGTACGCGGTCAGCTCGCCTGCAACGCCACGTCGTCGATCACGAAGCTGGTCTGCAGTGACGAGTCCTCGGTGCCGGTGAACCTGAGGGTCACCGTCTGACCGGCGAACCCGGCCACGTTGAAGCTGCGCTGGACGTAGCCGGCGGCGGCGTTGAGATTCGAGTACGTCGCCAGCGTGGTGGAGCCCACCTGCACGGTGAGCCTGTCGTACGCGGTGGAGGCGGTGGTCTCGGCGGTGTCGATGCGCAGCCAGAACGACAGCGTGTAGCTGGCACAACCGGCCGGTACGGTCACCGACTGCGTGAGGCTCTCGGTGCCGGAGCGGCCGTTGCCGCCCAGCCACGCCTTGTACGACCCGGTCCGCGCCGGCTTGCTGCTCGAATTGGTGATCACTCCGGAGGACGCGGTCCACGGCGTGCTGCCGTTCTCGAACCCGCCGTTGCCGACCACCTGACCACCGGTGCAGCTCGGGGTGCCACCACTGACGGCGAGCTGCCACAGCGCGTACGCGACCCCGTCGGCCGCCCGGTTGAGCACCGTGGCGCTGACGTTGGCGGTGGTGTCGCAGGCCCGGTGGTAGCACGGGTCGTACGCGGAGTTGGCGGTGCCGCCCCACTTGGCCGCCTGCGAGCTGGTCTTGCGGGCGCTGGCGCCGGCCGCGTAGCCCGAGGTGGGGATGCCCGCCTGTTGGAAGTAGTAGTCGTCGGAGCGGCCCTGACCCTCGACGTTCTCCTCCGGTTGCAGACCCAACGAGTCCCAGTACGCCTTCAGTGGCGCGGCAGTGCTCGAGGTGACCCGGTTGATGAAGTAGCCGCCGTTGACCGAGCCGACCATATCGAAGTTGTAGTAGCCCGTGAGATAACCGCGCTGGGTCGAGTTGAGCGAGTTGACGTAGAACCGGGAGCCGTTGAGCCCCTGCTCCTCGTCGGTCCACCAGGCGAACCGGACCCGCTTGGTCATCGTCGGGTTCTGCGCGGCCAGCACCAGCGCGTTCTCCAGCAGTGTCGCCGAGCCGGTGGCGTTGTCGTTGATCCCCGGCCCGGCGGAGACGCCGTCCAGGTGCGCGCCGAACATGACCACCTGGTCGGCCGGCCCGCCCGGCCACTCCGCCAGCAGGTTGTTCGAGGGGTACGTGCAGCTGGAGCAGTACTGCTCGGTGACGGTGTAGCCGGCCGACTGCAACCTGGTCTTGACGTAGTTGAGGGAGGCGCTGTGGCCGGCCGAGCCGGCCCGGCGGTTGCCGCCGTTGCTGCTGGCGATGGAGTTGAACTGGGTCAGGTGGGCCTGGACGTTGCTGACGGCGACGTCCGGTGCGGCCAGAGCGGCGGCGGACGCGGCGATCGGCCGGGCCACTGTCGCGGTGGTGGGCGACGCGGTCACCGGCTGGGCGGCCAGCGTCACCGTCATGCCGGCGAACACGGCGAGCGCGACACCCGCGCTCAGCGTTCTGCCTCTCATGGGGGCTCCTCGGGGTTGGGGGGAGATACCCGAGACACTTACAGATGTCGATGTCGCAAGCATCGGTCGTTCGTGTCGAACCCCCGCCGCCTCGGTGGTAGGTACCGGCGTCGGCACAGGTGAGTAGAGGTGCCAGGATGGGTAGGTACGCCAGCAGGGGTCGTTGGGCCCGGAACGGGGGCTTGCGATGGGGCCGGATCAGGCGTGACAGGACCCGGCACCGACCTGTTCACCGGCGGCGGTGACACCGGCCGGTTGATGGCAGAGCTGGACTGGGCCCGTACCCCACTCGGCCCGGTGACCAGCTGGCCGCAGAGCCTGCGCGCCGCGGTCCGGATGGTGCTCTCGTCCCGGTACCCCATGCTGCTGCTCTGGGGAGAGCGCTTCTCCCAGCTCTACAACGACGCGTACTCCGCGTTGATCGGCGACAAACACCCGGCCGCGCTCGGCGACGACGTACGGGTGACCCTGGCCGAGGGCTGGGACGTCCTCGCCCCGCTCATCGACCAGGCCACCGAGACCGGAGTGGCCACCTGGGTCCCCGCCCTGCAGCTGCTGCTGGAGCGGGCCGGCTACCGCGAGGAGGCGTACTTCAGCGTCTCGCACGCCCCGGTCCGCGACGACGACAGCCGCACCGTCGGCATCCTCACCGTGTGCAGCGAGGTCACCGAACAGGTGGTCGGCGAACGCCGGCTGCGACTGCTGCGGGACCTGTCAGTTCTCGGCGACGGACGCACCGTCGACGTGCCCGCCACAAGCGTCCGGCTGACCGACGCGATCGAGGGCCACCCCCTGGACGTGCCGTTCACCGCCATCTACCTGCGCGACGGCACGGTGCTGCGGCGCGTCGCCTGCACCGGCGGCGACCAGGGGTACCAGGGAGCGCTACCGGACACCGTCGAGCTGGCCGACACCGGCCGGGTCGCGGACGGGTGGGGGCTCGCGGATGCCGCGCGGGGCCGACCGACGGCGGTGCCCAACATCGCCGACCGGCTGTCGGTGCCCGGCGGCCCGTGGGGCGACCCGGTCCGCAGCGCGCTGGCCTTGCCACTGCCCTCGGGCGACGAGGACCAGCCGCTCGGCGTCCTGCTGGCCGGGGTCAGCCCCAGCCGGGGGCTCGACGAGGCGTACCGATCCTTCTACCAGCTCCTGGCCCAGCAGATCGCCGTGTCGCTGCGCAACGCCCAGAAGTACGAGCAGGAGCGGCGTCGGGTCGAGGCGCTTGCCGAACTGGACCGGGCGAAAACCGACTTCTTCGCCAACGTCAGCCACGAGTTCCGTACCCCCCTGACCCTGATCCTCGGCCCGCTCACCGACGCCCTCACCGACGCCACAGCGCCGTTGCCGGTGGCGCAACGGGAGCGGGTGGAGACCTCCTGGCGCAACGCCACCCGGCTGTTGACACTTGTCAACAGCCTGCTCACCTTCTCCAGCCTGGAGGCCGGACGCGCCCGCAGCGACGCCCGGGTGGTCGACCTCGCGGCCCTCACGGCCGAGCTCGCCGGCGTGTTCCGGGCCGCCGTGGAGCGGGCCGGGCTGACCCTCGAGGTGGTCTGCCCGCCACTGCCCCGGCCGGTCGCGGTCGACCCGGTCAACTGGGAACGCATCGTCACGAACCTGCTGTCGAACGCCTTGAAGTACACGTTCATCGGCCGGATCCGGGTGGCCCTGGAAGCCGACGACGAGGAGGTCCGCCTCACCGTCGCGGACACCGGCATCGGCATCGGGGACGCGGACCTGCCGAAGCTCTTCGAACGCTTCCACCGGGTCCGGGGCGCCCGCGCCCGCAGCCACGAGGGTACGGGCATCGGCCTGGCCCTGGCGTACGAGCTGGCCCGACTGGAGGGCGGCACGGTCCGGGTGACCAGCAGCGTGGGTGTCGGCAGCACGTTCACCGTCGCGCTGCCCTGGGCGAGGGCGGGTCGCCCGGCGGGGACCGGACCGGCGTCGGTCGGACGGGGCGACGCCGCCCGGGCCACCGTCGAGGAGGCGATGGGCTGGCTCACCGAGCCGGGCGGCGACCCGACGGTGCCTGGCGACGTGTCCGGTCCGGCCGTGGACGACTTGGCCGGCGCGCGGATCCTCATCGCCGACGACAACGCCGACATGCGGGCGTACCTCAGCCGGCTGCTCACCGGGCAGGGCTGGCGGGTGCGGGCGGTCACCGACGGCCGGCAGGCTCTCGACGAGATCCGCCGCGAACCGCCGGACCTGCTCCTCACCGACGTGATGATGCCGGTGCTCGACGGTTTCGACCTGGTCCGGCGGCTACGCGCGGACCCGGCGACCCGGTCCCTGCCGGTGCTGGTGCTCTCCGCCCGCGCCGGCGGGCAGGCCAGCGTGGAGGGCCTGAACCTGGGCGCCGACGACTACCTGGTGAAGCCGTTCGCCGCAGCTGAGCTGATCGCCCGGGTCCGGGCCGGCATTCGGCGGGCCGGCAGCCGACCGAGCGGCGACGCGAACGCACCGGCTGTCGAGGTGGCGCCGACGCGACCCGACCCGGTCACCGCCGTCGCGCCGCCCCGGTCGGTAGCACCCGGGCCGAACCCGCCGGTGCTGGCGCCGGCCCCGACCGACCGGATCGGGTTGGGCGACGTCCTGGACGTCGGGTGGACCTACCCGTCCACGCCCACCTCGGCAGCTGCCATGCGTCGCGACGTCCGGCTGGCACTTGACGACCTCGACGTCGACCCGGACCTGGTGGAAGATCTGCTGCTCGCCGCGTCCGAGGCGACGAACAACGCGGTCGAGCACGCGCAGCGGCCCAGCCGGCCGGAGGTACAGGTCCGGCTGCAGGCGGGCGGCGGGCTGATCCGGATCTCGGTGCGGGACTTCGGCACCTGGCGGGACCGTCGGCCGGCGATGGACCGGGGACGCGGCGCGTTGCTGATGAACGCCTACGGCGACGTGCGGCTGATCTCCACCGCGGAGGGCACCACTGTGACTATCGAGCGCCGGCTGACAGGTTCGGCCTGAGGGACCACGCGGCGCGTCAGAGCCGTTGGCCGCGGACGTCGCGGGCGATGATGCCGTCGAGCCGTTCCCCCGGGGTCAACCGGGTCGGCTCGAACCAGAAGATCACCACCTGCTTGTCGAAACTCCAGCGGGCCAGTCGGGCGTCGACCTGCCGGCCACCCACAGTGCCGGTGATCCGATGGGCGGGGCCGACGAAGTAGCCGAAGGTCGGCACCGGCGTGGTCGACGAACTCTCGTCGTAGCCGATCTCGTGGAACCCGGGACTACGGTCGGCTCCCTCGACGTCGTTTATCAGCAGGTCCGTGGTCAGTGCGCCGCCCGGCGCCTGGCGGCCGGCGGCCAGCCCGATCGTCACCTTCGGCGCACGGGGTACGGACACCCCGACGACGTAGTAGACCCGCCGGTCGGTGCCGTACCGCACCCCGGTGTCGATCACCTGACCCAGGGGCTTCGGGGGCGGCTCGTCGCCGGCCACCGTCGGCTCCAGCGGGTCCGGAACCGTCGGTGAGACACCGGCCGACGGCCCAGCGACGGCGGCCGGCGGTGGGCGCTCGGGTGCGGGCGGATCACCCGGCCGGGCGACGACCCCCACCACGACGACGGCGACGAGCGCGGCCGCGAAGGTGCCTGCCCCCGCTCCGAGGATCCGTCGACGGGTGCGTAGCCGCCGGCCCTCGCGCATGACCAGGTCCAGGTCGAGCACGGCCTCGGGGCGCTCGGTGGCCCGCATGGCGTCGCGGAGCCGGTCCCACTCGCTCATCGGCGTGCCGCCCGGTCAGCCGTGCGCGGCGCGGCGCTGCGCAGCTTCTCCAGGGCCCGCGAACTCGTGCTCTTGACAGTGCCCACGGATACGGCGAGTTCCCGAGCCACCTGCGCCTCCGGAAGGTCGAAGTAGTAGCGCAGCACGACGATGGCCCGCTCGCGAGGGCTGAGCGCGCCGAGGATGGTGATCAACCAGCGCCGGGTGGCCACCTCGTCGGCCACGTCGTCGCGCCGCTGCTCCGGCACCTCGTCGGTCGGATACTCCCGCATCGGTCGTCGCCACCCGTCGACCAGGTGGTTGACCAGGGTACGGCGGGCGTACCCGTAGGCGTCGTCGTCGTGTACCCGTGACCAGGACGCATAGGTGCGGACCAGGGCGGTCTGCGCGGCGTCCTCGGCCAGGTGGTGGTCGCCGGTCATGAGGAACGCGGCATGCACCAGTCGCGCGGACGCCGCTCTGGCGAACTCGACGAACTCCGCGTCACCCCGCGCCACCGTCGAACCCTCCCCCCGTGCCACACCGCTAGGGACGGGTGAGGCCCGGAAAAGGTTGAGCCGAAGTCACGTCAACTTTTCGCAGTCATCGCCCGTCTTCTCCTCCGCGCCGCCGCCGATCGGCGCGCGAGGGGAGAGACATGTCGACGAAGGTTACCCGCCGGTGGCGTACCGCCTCAGCGGCGATACTGATGGTGGTGGCGCTGCCCACCGGCTGTGGACAGCCGGCCGCCGGGCAATCGGGCACCGCTCCCGTCGCCGTCGAGCCGAGCACCAGCGGGCCGGCCCCGCTCACCGCCTCCGGTCGGCCGGCCGGAGTCGCCGGTGTTCCGCCCGGCTCCGCGCCGGCCGTCGAGGTCACCTACCCCGCCACCGGCGGCAACCGCTGGACGACGGCACCCGCCGAGGCGGCATCCACGGGCGCGACAGGCGGTCGGTTGCTGCGCTACCGGGTCGCCGTGGAACGCGACATCCGCGGTCTGCCGGTGCGCGACACCGCGACGGCCATCTCCACGACGTTGAACGATCCGCGCGGGTGGACGGCGGGCGGGAGGTGGCGGCTGCGCCGGGTGGGTCCCGACGAGCCGACCGACTTCACCATCTACCTGGCCACCCCCGGCACCCGCGACACCCTCTGCCAGGACCAGCCGGAGGGCTACACGTCGTGCCGCAACGGCGCCCGGGTCGTGCTCAACGTGGCGCGCTGGGTCAAGGGGGTGCCCCGGTACGGCGCGAGCCTGACCACCTATCGGGAGTACATGGTCAACCACGAGGTCGGGCACAAACTCGGGTTCGGTCACGAACGATGCCCCGGCCGGGGTCGGCCGGCACCGGTGATGCAGCAACAGACGCTGGGCCTGCACGGTTGCACCGCGCACGCCTGGCCGTACCCACAGGGCACGGTCCGCTACAGCGGGCCGGTCGGGGCGTACGACGACGACATCCCGAGGCGCGAGGGCGCGTACCCGGCGCGGTGAGGCGGCCGCACTCCCGGGCGAGCCGATCCGGTTCGTGGACCGCGTTGGGCTGGTCGGCAGCCGGCCTCGGGGGCCGGCCCGGGTGCGGCGGCGGATGAGCAGCGGTGCCAGCATCGGGAGGGCAGCCGGCCGCGCCCTGCTCGCCTACGATGCCAGGAACGCAGCGGGCAACGAGAGGGCGGCATGGTCGATTTCGCGCCGGAGTTACGCATGCGTCGAAACCTGCTGCGGGTGCTCGGCACGCTGCGACCGATCAAGGCCGGTTATCGGATGCGGCCGATGACTGTCAGCGGGGTCCTCGGCCTGATGGTCGCCGGGGTCCTGGCCCTCCTCGTGACCGCGCCGCTGGCTACGGTGGCGGCGTGGCTGCCGTTCGTCGCTGTGCCCGCCGTGGTGGTGGCTGCCCCCCTGCTGTTGCTGATGGCGAATATCGGCGCGATCACCTGGTATGGCGGCGGCGCCGGGTTCCCGATGCTGTCGGTCGCCGACGGGGAGGTCCGCGGCCGACTACGCGGAGTGTGGGCCGACGAACTGGCCGACGCCGACCCCGATGACCCGGCCTGGTGGGACCTGCGGCTGCCGGCCCGTGCGCTCAGCGGCGTTCGTGTGGAGCGCGACAGCCCCTTCGGCCCGCTCCTCATCCTCGACCTGCCACCCGCGGCAGCGCAGGCGCTGACAGCGCACTCTGACACGCAGAAGCTGGCCGAACACTGGCGCAGCAGCGTCGACAGCCCCGCCGCGTGGCAGATCGGCCTCTTCGAGGGGCGGTTTCGCCGCGAGCGCCGTCTCCGGGAATTCCTGAAGGCACTCGCCGCCGCAGGTGGCCCGGTCCTCTAGAACACGCGCCGCGGGCGGAGGTCGCCGATCGCGCGTCCTCCGCCCACAGCGTCAGTCCAAGGTGGTCAGACCGGTAGGCCGCCGACCTGGGAGTTGATCCAGGACCGGATGGACGGCAGGTCGACGTAGATGGACGGGCCGGTGGCGCAGGTGGAGTTGTTGTTGCCGGCCCGGCTGGTGGCGCCGATCAGGTTCCACACTCCGTTGACCCGACGCACCTGCGGCCCGCCCGAGTCGCCGTAGCAGGCGCCGGAGTTGCCGTTTGTGTTGTTGGTGCAGATCTCGTACGGGCCGTTGATGCCGGAGCACCGGCTGTCGGCCACCGCGTCATACCGCCGAGGCGGGCCAGCGCCGTGGCAGGTCGTTCCGACAGGTCTCAGGTGACGGTCGTACCGTCGGCGGCGATAAGCGCCTCGGCTGCGGTGGTGCGGGCGTAGAGCACGAAGCGTCCGACCCGGTGGGTGCCGACCAGGCCGGCGTCACGCAGCGCGCCGAGGTGCTGGGACACGGTGCCCGCGCTGAGCCGGCACCGCTCGGCCAGTTCCAGGGTTGAGGTCGGTACGGCCAACTCGTGCAGCAGCGCCGCGCGGGTCCGACCCAGCACCCGGTCGAGCGCGTGCCCGTGCGGTTTCCGGTCCCGTTCCCAGAGCGTCGCCACCGCCCGCGCCGGAAAGCGCAGCACCGGTTGCCCAGGAGAGCCGAAGTTCGACCACACCCGGCGGCCGATGAACACCGACGGCACCAGCAGCAGGCCTCGCCCGTCGAGTCGCACCGTGCCACTGTGGGTGAGGTGCTGCACCGACAGCGTGTCGGCCTCCAGCCGGACAAAGGGATCGAGGTGGTTGAGCAGACCATGGACCCCGTCGGTGGCCATGCGCTGCGCACCGAGGAGCACCTCCCGCTCCAGCAGGGTGCGCATCCGCGGCCAGTAGGGTGCGATGACCGCGTCGACGTACGCCCGGATGGCCTCGGCCAGCCGCGCCAGGTGACCCGGCGGATCGGCGTAGAGCGCCGCCAGACGTGACGACCGGGGTCCGGACAGTGCGTCGAGGCTGGCCCGCACCGCGTCGGCAGGGGTGGCGACGAGGGCCGCCAACTCGATGTCGAGGGTGGGCTGTGAGGTGGCCGGCGGCGGGCAGACGAAGGTCGGGATGATCAGCGTCGGGATCTGCACCAGGTCGGCGAAGAGCTGCCACCGTACGCCCGCCAAGCGCGGCTGGGCCCGCTCGTACCAGGCCAGATGCTCGGGAAACTGACGCGGTCGCTTGATGATCCGCACGCTCGCCACAGCCTCCCAGAGCGGTGACACAGCGAATCGGGTCATCGCCAGGTCCCGTGCGTTCAGACCGACAAGCATCATTCGCGCCCCCGACGGATTCGGCGAGAGTCAAATCTATCGGTGCGAAGCACCGCTGCTGGCACCGTGGGCGGCATGACCACCGCCTCGACGACGACCGGATCGAAGGACCAGACCAACCGCTGGCCGCTACCCTTCCGACTGCTCTACACCGCCGCCCTCATCGATGGTGTCGGCTTCCACATCGGCCAGTTGGCCGTGCCGGTGTTGGCGGTGGCCCTGCTGTCGGCGAGCCCCGGCGAGGTGGGGCTGCTCGGCGCACTGAGCACCGCCGCGTTCCTGCTGATCGGCCTGCCCGCCGGAGTCTGGGTCGACCGGCTGCCACGCCGTGCCGTCCTGGTCAGCGCCGATCTCACCCGGGCGGCGCTTGTCGCATCCGTGCCGGTGGCCTGGTGGGCCGGGTGGCTGACCATCGGTCAGCTGTACGTGGTGGTACTGCTGACCGGAGTCGGCACCGTCTTCGCCGACGTCGCCGCGCAGAGCTATCTGCCGGAGGTGGTCGGCAGGAGCCGGCTGGTGGCGGCGAACGCGCTGATGATGAGCACCAATGCGACAATGCAGATCGCCGGTCGAGGGCTGGGCGGGATCGTCGTACAGGCGCTCACGGCGCCGGTCGCGATAGTGCTGGACGCGGCGACCTTCGTGCTGTCCGGTGTGATTCTGGGCCGAATCCGTGTCGAAGCACCCCGCCGACGTCCGGCTCGGGACCCGGGCGGCTTCGTCAAGCAGCTCCGCACGGGCGTCCGGCACGTGACCGGCAACCCCCTGCTCCGCCCGCTAGCCCTCTCGACCGCGAGCATCAACCTGACCATGCAGCTGACCACCACCCTGCTGCCTGTGGTGTTCCTGCGCGAGTTGGGGCTGGGCGCCGCCACCCTCGGCCTGTTCCTCGGCGTGGGCGGGATCGGTGCCCTGCTCGGCGCGGTGACCGCACGCCCGCTCGCCGAACGGATAGGTCATGGTCGCGCGCTCTGGCTGCCCGGGTTGCTCGTTGCGCCGCTCGGCGGGTTGGTCCCGCTGATCGACACCGGGCCGTTGCTCTGGGTGGCGGCGACCGGTTGGCTGGCGTTGGCCTGGCGGACGGGAGTAGCCAACGTGATCGGGGTCAGCCTCCGCCAGGGCGCCACCCCGGACGCGTTGCTCGGGCGGATGAACGCCACCTTCCGGTTCCTGCTCACCGGGGCGCTCACCATCGGCGCGGTACTCGCCGGAACGCTCGGACAGTACGCGGGCGTCCGCACCGCGCTGGTGGTCGGCGCGGTCACGAACGCGGTGACCTGGCTTCCGGTGTTCTGCTCCCCGCTGCGCAGGCTTGAAAGGCCGCCCACTGTCGACTGAACCCCGGCCACTGTTACCGAGCGGTTACGCCACGGCGAAGTGCCGGTGCCGAGGCAGGACGACGGTGGCGGCAGAGGGCCACCGGCAGCGCCGCCGCCACGTGGTCCCGACTCTCGATTGGAGAACCACGATGAGGATCAGAAGCGCCCTGACAGCACTGGTGGTCGTCCTCGCCGGGCTGGTCGTCGGCGCGGGCAGCAGCACCGCGGCCGGCACCACGACCGGGTCGGCGTCCTGCGACATCACCTGGGGCAGCGGGGAGAAGTCGGCGGGCGCGCTCAGCGACGCCCCGCTGGTCGACGTCCGCACCGGCCAGCACGACTGCTACGACCGGGTGGTGTTCGAGTTCGCCGGCCCGGTCGACGGCTACGCGATCGGCTACGGCGAGACGTGGACCGAGGGCGAAGGGTTGGCGCTGTCGCCGTACACCGCCGGAGGCGCGCTGCTGCGGGTCTCCCTGCGCGCACCCGCGTACGACGACGCCCACCAGGGCACCGTCCCGTACGCGGTCGGTGCGCACGTCGCGAACCTGCTGCGCTACCAGACAGCGCGTGACGTCGTCTTCGGCGGCAGTTTCGAGGGGTACAGCACCTTCGCGGTCGGCGTACGGGCGCGGTTGCCGTTCCGCGCGTTCGTCCTCAGCGGTCCCGGCGCGCACAGCCGGATCGTGCTCGACGTGGCCCACCAGTGGTGATCGGACCCTGACGGTTGCCGGGACGGCTCAGACATGCGGGGTGGGGCGGTAGACGAGTTCCTGGGAGCGAGAGTCGAGGATGCGGCTGTCGACCAGCTCCAGGTCGAAGTCGGCCGCCCCCGAGAAGATCGGCTCCGTCCCGGTCTGACCGGTGATCACCGGGAAGATCGTCACCTGGATGAAATCGACCAGACCGGCGGCCATCAGCGCCCGGTTCATCGACAGGCTGCCGTGCGATCGCAGCGGCACGTCGGACTCCTCCTTGAGCCGGGCGACGACGTCCACGGCATCACCGGGCACGACCGTCGCGTCCGGCCAGTCGAGGGGGCCGCGCAGGGTGTTCGACACGACAGTCGCCGGCAGGCTCCTCATCCGGGTCACCCAGGCGTCGCGCACCTCGGATTCCTCGGTGCTGGCCGCCAGCAGCTGCGCGAACACCCGGTACGTGCGGGCCCCGAAGACCATGCGCTGCTCCTCGTCGTAGACGGCCAGGCGGTGCGCGAGCAGCTCGGGACCCTGTTTGCCCCAGTACCCGCCCCAGTTGCCGCTTGTGGTGCCGAAGCCGTCGAGGCTGGAGAAGACGTCGACGGTGTAGGTGGCGGTCATGATGTGCTCCGTTCACGGGGACTCAGTGCGGTACGACGGGTCTGCAGGTAGGCCCGCTCGGTCTCGTTGGTGGCCAGCGCCACGGCCTGGTCGTAGGCGGCTCGCGCCTCGTCGTCGCGTCCGAGCCGGGCGAGCAACTCGGCCCGGGTGGCGGGCAGCCGGTGGTAACCCGGGAGGTCGACACCCTCCAACTCGGCGAGGGCCACCGCCGGCCCGTACACCTCGGCGACGGCGACGGCACGGTTGAGCGCGACGACCGGCGTTGGCGCGATCACGAGGAGCTGGTCGTACAGTGCCAGGACCTGTGGCCAGTCGGTGGCGGCGCCGTCGGTGTGCACGGCGCCGATCGCGGCCTGGATCTGGTACGGGCCGGGCCGGTTGCGCCGCAGGCACCGCCGGACCAGGTCGTGCCCCTCGGCGATGAGTGCCCGGTTCCACAGTGACCGGTCCTGGTCGGCCAGCAGCACCAGTTCGCCGGACGGGCCGAGCCGGGCCGGACGACGTGCTTCGGTCAGCAGCAACAGGGCCAGCAGGCCCAGCACTTCGGGCTCGTCGGGCATCAACGCGGCGAGCTCCCGGGCGAGCCGGACCGCCTCGGCGCACAGTTCCGTTCTGATCAACGGCCCGGCGGTGGACGCGTAGCCCTCGTTGAACATCAGGTAGAGCACGGTGAGCACCGGCGGCAGCCGGTCCGGCAGCTCGTGTTCGGCGGGCACCCGGTACGGGATGTTGGCGTCCCGGATCTTCTTCTTCGCGCGCACGATCCGCTGCGCGACTGTCGACTCCTGAATCAGGTAGGCCCGGGCGATCTCGGGTACGTCGAGACCGCCGAGCAGGCGAAGCGTGAGGGCGGTCCGCGCCTCCGGGCCGAGCGCCGGGTGGCAGCAGGTGAAGATGAGTCGCAACTGGTCGTCCTTCACCGGTCCCACCTCTCGGGGCTCGTCCTGGTGGTGCAGCAGCAGAGCCTGGGCGTGCCGGGCCTCGCGGGTCGACTCCCGGCGGAGCCGGTCGACGGCCCGGTTGCGGGCGGTGGTCACGATCCAGGCACCCGGGTTGGGTGGCGGGGTCTGCCACTTCTGCAGCGCCGTGGTGAAGGCGTCCTGGACCGCCTCCTCGGCGAGGTTGATGTCACCGAGGACGCGGGCCAGGGTGGCGACGCAGCGGCCGTACTCCGCGCGGTAGATGCTCGCCAGGTCCATGTCGGGTGATCGACTCCTGTTCAGGCCTGGGACAGGTCGTCGAAGGGGCGTACCTCGACCGGGCCGCAGGCCGCCGCGCACTTCTCGGCCCAGGCGAGCGCCTGGTCCAGGTCCTCGCATTTGATGACCCAGAACCCGGCGATGTGCTCCTTCGTCTCGGCGAACGGCCCATCGCTCATGGTGGTGGCGCCGTTCTCGACCCGGACGACGGTGGCGCTGTCCGGCGAGACGAGCCCTCCGCCGAAGACCCAGGCGCCCGCGGCCTGCATCTCGTCGTTGATCCGGCCGGTTTCCGCGAACATGGTCTGCATCTCCTCGTCGGACGGGGCCGGCGCGCCCTCGACGAAGTGCACGGACAGCAGGTATTGCTTCATGACGGTCATCGTGCCCTCCAGCGGGTCTGCGGCCCGCCGCGCTGGCGGGCTCTCACCAGGGCTACGAATGGAACCGATCCCGATCGACAGGCCCGCGCCTATTCTGCCGAAGAAATTCGCGGTCAGTAGGGGCGGTAGACGAACAACGCCCAGAGAAGGGGAACGGCGGCCACCGGCGCCACGCTCAGGGCGCCGATGCGCACCCAGGGCGGCAGGCTGGCTCTGAGGGCCAGGACGATGGCCGCCGTGCCGTAGCCGCCCGCCAGCAACGCGGTCGGGAGCAACGCCAACGGCTCGGGTCCGCACTCCGACGGATCCTGCACGAATGGGGGCCGGCACGGCTCGGACGGAGCCATGGCCGTGACGAGCGCCAGCCCCGACATGCACATGATCAGCAGTAGCGGGACCGCCAACAACACGAGTGCGACAGTTACCCCGGCGCCGCCACGGTGCTGCGGCGTCGTCGCGTGCTCGCGCCTGTCGGCACCGCCCCTGTTACCACCGTCGGTCACCGTCGCCCCCGCGATGCCTGGGTGATCCGTTGTTCCACCGGACCCCGTGGATCCAACCTCGACACTCGCATCGTAGTGCGATACATCCACCACCGACAGTGAGCATGGACAGCGAGATCGACCGCGTGGCGCGCAGCCGGAGCAAGCCGCGTCCCTCGCCCCGTCGATCATGGAGTTGTGGTGGGCGACAAACCCGGCGAACACCGCGGCATCGGGCACCACAACTCCATGATCGACGCGGTCGAGCATCCCGGGTCAGGCCTCGTCGGTCAGGTGCCAGACCTCGCGCATCGGGGCCCACCAGTTCCCCGAGCCGGGCTCGGCGATCGACTCCTGACACGGGTCGGTCAGCTTCCACCACTCCTGCGTCTGCGGGTCGGCGGCGATCAACCTCTGGTCGGCCTCGTAGTCGTCGCCGACGTACTCGTAGTAGCCGAACAGCAGGTCGTCGTGCAGGAAGATGGTGTAGTTGCGGAAGTTCGCCTCGCGCAGCGTCTTCTCGACGCTCGGCCAGACGGCGGCGTGCAGCCGCAGGTAGGTCTCCCGCTGCTCGGGGCGGAGTCGGATCACGCAGCCATGACGTTTCACGTCGTGCCCTTTCGTGTGAGCTTGGTCCAGGGGTGCCGAAGGCACCTGACCGTAGCTGTTGGACGGCGCCGCACCGGGGGCCAGCCGGCCACCGATGTCGACCGTTCCGCCAGGACTACGCACCGTGGCCCCGGGTCTACCCTCGGATGATGGAGGGCCGCGTCCTGGTGGTCGAGGACGACTTCTCGATCCGGGAGGTCGCCGCCCTCGGACTGCGCCGCGCCGGCTTCCGGGTCGACACGGCCGTCGACGGGCGGCAGGCCCTGGCGACCTTCCGCGCTCGCCCGGTCGACCTCATCGTGCTCGACATCATGCTCCCGGGCCTGGACGGTCTCGAGGTCTGCCGGGAGATCCGGCGGACCAGCCAGGTGCCGATCCTGATGCTGACCGCGCGCACCGACACCATCGACGTGGTGGTCGGGCTGGAGTGCGGCGCGGACGACTACCTGCGCAAACCCTTCGACCTGCCCGAGCTGGTGGCCCGGGTCCGCTCGGTGCTGCGCCGGGTGAGCGTGCCGCCCCCGTCGACAGTCATCGAGGTCGGCAGCCTGGAGATCGACCCCGACGGTTTCGTGGTGCGCCGGCACGGCCGGGAGGTGACGCTCACCGCCACCGAGTTCCGCCTGTTGCTGGAGCTGGCCCGCCGACCCGGCCAGGTCTTCACCCGGGAGCTGCTGCTGGACCTGGTCTGGAACCACGACTTCCTCGGCGACTCCCGACTTGTCGACGTGGCGGTACAGCGGCTCCGCGCGAAGATCGAGGACGACCCGGCGCAGCCACGGCTGATCCGGACCGTACGCAGCGCCGGCTACAAACTGTCGACGGCCTGACGGGGGTGGGCGATGGCCGGACGCGCGGTGCTCTCCGGCCGCCTGCGGCGCCGGCTGACGATCGCGTTCGTCCTGGTCGCCGGCGTCTCAGCCGGTCTGCTCGCCGGCGGGACCGGGCTGCTGCTGCGGCAGTCCTGGTTGGACGCCTCGCTGCACGAGGCCGCCGCCGACGCCCGCTACCAGCTCGTGCTCGCTGGTCAGTTCCTGCCGCTGACCGAGCAGCGCAGCACCGAACTGCTCACCAGCTTCGAGGCCAGCGGTCGGCACGTGCTGCTCGTCGACGGCCCGGCCCGTGCCTCGCACCCCGCGTACGACCCGGTGCTGGGCACCCGGTTGCGGGCCGTCGTCGCGGACGGGCGGCTCGGTTACCAGCGCTCCGCGCCGACGGAACGTCCTCGGCTGCTGGTGGTCGGCGGGCGCATTCCGGGCTCGACCGCCGAGCTGTACGTGCTGACCGTGGAGGACGACGTCGCCACCGACCTGGGTCAGCTGCGCACCGCGCTGGTGGCCGGCTGGGTGCTCGTGGTGGTGCTCGCCGCCGGGGTGGGTCACGCGTTGGCCCGCCGCACGTTGGAGCCGGTGGGCCGGGCCAGCCGGGCCGCCCGAGCGCTCACCGAGGGGTTGCTCACCACCCGTCTGCCGGTACGCGGGCACGACGAGTTCAGCGTCTGGGCGGCGACGTTCAACGAGATGGCCGAGGCCCTGGAGTCGAAGATCGCGGCGCTGTCCGCCGCGCAGGCCCGCGAGCGGCGGTTCACCGCCGACGTCGCACATGAGCTGCGTACCCCGGTGACCGCGTTGGTGGCCGCGGCGTCGCTGCTGCGCGAGCACCTCGACCGGTTGCCCGACGACGCCCGGCCGGCGGCGCGGCTGCTTGTCGACGACGTGGTCCGGCTGCGCCGGCTGGTCGAGGACCTGATGGAGATCTCCCGGCTGGACGCCGGGCGGGAGCAGTTGACCGTCGGGCCCGTCGACGCGGTGGCGCTGCTGCACGGCATCGTCGCGGCGCGCGGCTGGTCGACGCGGGTGCGGGTCACCGGTGACCCGGTCACGGTGCGCACCGACGGGCGTCGGCTGGAGCGCGTGCTGGCCAACCTGGTAGCCAACGCGGTGGAGCACGGCGGTGGCGAGATCACGGCGCGGGTGGCCGGCGCGGGCGACCTTGTCGTCTTCGAGGTCACCGACCAGGGCCCCGGCATCCCGGCCGAGCATCTTCCCCGCGTGTTCGACAGGTTTCACCAGGTCGACCCGGCGCGCTCCGCGCCGGGCAGTGGGCTCGGGCTGGCCATCGCGCGGGAGCACACCAACCTGCTCGGCGGCGCGCTCGGCGTGCGCAGCGAACCGGGCGAGGGCACCCGGTTCCGGCTGGAGCTGCCCGCCGACGGTCCCGTCGGCGCGCAGCCAGGGGTGCCGCGCCCGGACGACCGTGCCGACCCGGGGCGGGTCGGGCGTACCGCCGGCACGGCGGGCGGTGTGGGATGAGCGGCTGCGGTGCGGTGCGGCTGGGCGTACCGGTGCTCGTCGCGACGCTCCTGCTCGCCGGCTGCGGCACTCCCCGCTCCGGTGACCTCGGCCCGGCGCCCACCGCGTCGCCGCCGAGCGCCGCGCCCACCTACCGTCCGGCACCCGCCCCGACCCCGACAGTGGGGCCGAGACCACCACCCACCCAGCGGACACCGGGCCCATCGAAGGCGGCGTCCACCGGCACGCGCCGGGCCGAGGTGGTGACCATCGAGCTGTGGTACGTCCGCGCCGGGCTACTCGTGCCGACCCGGCGCACCCGGCCGGCCACTGTCGCGACGTCCCGGCTGGCGCTCAACGAACTGGCCGACGGGCCGACGGCGGCGGAGGCCGCCACCGGGATGAGCACCCTGCTTCCGGCCGGCGTCGAGGTGACGCGCATCGCCGACGGCGTGGCGACGCTGCGGGTGCCGCCCGGTGGCGACGCGGTCACCCGGCGGCTGCGCGAGGCGCAGGTGGTGTGGACGCTTACCCAGTTCCCCAGCGTGCGTCAGGTCCGCCTCGACGGCGCGGCCCCGGTCGATCGGACGGCCTACGCGGACCTGCTGCCACCGATCGTGGTCGTAGGTCCGATTCCCGGCGAGCGCGTCTCCGCCCCGCTCGTCGTCACCGGCACCGCCGACGTGTTCGAGGCCACGGTGAGCGTGCGCGTGCTTGACGCCGCCGGCCGGGAGCTGGCCGCCGGTTTCGGCACTGCCAGTTGCGGCAGCGGCTGCCGGGGTGGCTACCGGGTCGTGGTCGGCTGGCACACCGCCCGGGAGCAGCGGGGCACTGTCGAGGTGTACGAGGTGTCCGCCCACGACGGCACCCGGATCAACACGATGGCCGTGCCGGTGCTCCTCGCGCCCGGCGGCTGAGCACCGAGTTCACCCGCCGGACCCTCGCCCGAAACGCAATCGTTTCCATGACTCGGTGCGACGCAACTCACGAAAACCTGCACCTTCACCATTTCAGAACTACTGTCGGTACGACATCGTTTCGCGGGGGGGCACAGGATGCTTGGTGGTCAGCAGGTAGGAGCGGGTGCCGGGGTGCCGGCCGCCCGGGTCCCCCGCTGCACCGACAGCGACCTGTTCGGCGTGGTCATCGACCTGCTGGGCGAGATGGGCTTCGACCGGATGACAATCGACGCCGTCGCCGCCCGCGCCCACGTCAGCAAGGCCACCATCTACCGACGCTGGGACGGCAAGGCGGAGCTCGTCGTCGCCGCCCTGCGCGATCGGCACGTCGGTGTGCACAACCCGCCCGACACCGGCAGCCTGCGCGGTGACCTGATCGAGCTGCTGCGGGCCACGGCCGCCATCTGCGTGGCCGACTGCGACCTGATGCAGGCGCTGACCTTCGCCATGCGGACCAACCCCGAGCTGGAACGTCTGGTCCGTCACCAGGTGCTGCCGGCCGGGCGGGTGGCCAGCACCGCCATCCTGGTCCGCGCCGCCGCCCGTGGGGAGATCCCTCCCGAGGCCGGCGAACGGGAGTTGTTCCACGACCTCGCGCCGGCCCTCACCATGTCCCGCCTCGTCGCGCACGGCCTGCCCGCCGACGACGCGTTCCTCATCCAGGTCGTCGACCAGGTGCTGATCCCGGTACTCCGCTACCAGCCCGACCGCCCGACCCAGGCCTGATCCCACCGACATCCGCAACACGGAAGGCTTCACCATGCCCGGAACCACCTCGACCGCACCTGGCGCACCCGGCGCCGGGACGTCGACAAGCGCGCCGCACCCGCGGCGCTGGATCGCGCTTGCGGTCATCGCGGTGTCACAGCTGATGGTCGTCCTGGACGCCACAATCGTGAACATCGCACTGCCGCAGGCACAGGCTGACCTGGGCATCACGGACGCGAACCGACAGTGGGTGATCACCGCCTACACGCTGGCCTTCGGCGGGTTGCTGCTGCTCGGCGGCCGGATCGCCGACTACTGGGGCCGCAAGCGCACGTTCATCGTCGGCATGGTCGGCTTCGCGCTGGCGTCCGCGCTGGGCGGCCTGGCCACCACCGGTGGGATGCTCTTCGCCGCCCGCGCGTTGCAGGGCGCCTTCGGTGCGCTGCTTGCCCCGGCCGCGTTGGCGCTGCTCACCGTGCTGTTCACCGAGGCCACCGAGCGGGCCAAGGCCTTCGCCGTGTACGGCGCGATCGCCGGCGGCGGCTCGGCTGTCGGTCTGCTGCTCGGCGGGGTGCTCACCGAGTACGCCGACTGGCGCTGGTGCCTGTTGGTGAACATCCCGGTCGCCGCCATCGCCATCGCGTTCGCGCTTCCGCTGGTGCCGGAGAGCCGGGCACACGGCAACACCCGCTACGACGTGCCCGGCGCGATCGTGGTGACCGCCGGCCTGGTCTCCCTGGTGTACGGCTTCACCAAGGCCGCCGAGGACGGCTGGGACGCCACCGCGACGCTCGGTTTCATCGCCGCGGGCGTGGTGCTGCTCGCCGCCTTCGTGGTGATCGAGCTGCGCTCCAGCCACCCGCTGCTGCCGCTGCGGATCCTGCTGGACCGTAACCGGGGTGGGGCGTTCCTCACCTCGACGCTGATCGGCGCCGGCCTGTTCGGGGCGTTCCTGTTCCTGACCTTCTACTTCCAGGTGGTACTGCAGTACAAGCCCCTGGAAGCCGGTCTCGCGTCGCTGCCGGTCACCGCCGGTGTGCTGATCGCCGCGGGTGGCGCCAGCCAGCTGATGCCGCGACTGGGTGCCAAGCCGCTGATGGTCGCCGGTGCCGCGCTCGCCGCCCTGGGCATGCTGGTGCTCACCCAGATCGACGCGGACACCTCGTTCCTCACCCACCTGCTGCCCGCCCAGGTGATCCTGGGCCTGGGGCTGGGCTTCACCTTCGTCCCGCTGTCCAGCCTCGCCCTGGTCGGGGTGCCGGAGCACGACGCCGGCGCGGCAAGCGCGACGCTCAACGCCACCCAGCAGATCGGTGGCTCGCTGGGCACCGCGCTGCTGAACACCTTCTACACCAGCGCGGTCGCCGCCTACCTGGTCGGCCGGGCACCGAACCCGGTCACCCAGGTCGAGGCGCTGGTGCACGGTTACCGGGTGGCCTTCGCCTGGGGTGCGGCGCTGATCGTGCTCGCCGGCCTGGCCACAGTGGTCCTGGTCAAGGTGCGCAAGGAGGACGTACCGACCGGCACCACAGTGCACATGGGCTGAGCTGACCGGCGTGGCCGCCGGCCGGACCCTCCGAGCGTGGAGTGGACCGGTCGGCGGACACGTCGGGTAGCGTCCCGACAAACGTCGAGAATCCGGTTAAGGAGATCCATGTCGACCCCTGCTGACCACGTCATCACGGCTCTGCGCGCGGGCCACGAGGAGCTCGCCGCGCTCGTGCGGGACCTCAAGGACGACGACCTGCTCCGGCCGTCGGGGGCCAGCGAGTGGCAGGTGTCCCAGGTGCTGAGCCACCTCGGCAGCGGCGCCGAGATCAACCTGGCGACGCTGGACGCCGCCCGCACCGGCAAGCCCGGCCCGGACGGGGACTTCAACCGCGGCGTCTGGGCGCGCTGGGACGCGATGCCCCCGGCCGAGCACGCCGCCGGGTTCCTCGCCGCCAACCAGCGGCTGGTCGAGGCGTACGAGTCGCTGGACGCCGAGACCCGGGCCACGCTGCGGATCGATCTCGGCTTCCTGCCGGAGCCGGTCGACGTGGCCACCGCGGCCCGGTTCCGGCTCAGCGAGTTCGCCCTGCACCAGTGGGACACCGAGGTGGCGTTCAACCCGTTCGCGGCGGTCACGCCGGACGCGGTGACGCTGCTGCTCGACCAGGTCGGCGGCATGCTGGGCTGGACCAGCCGCCCGCAGGAGCTGGGCGGGCGGGAGGCGACCCTGCTGGTCCGGCTGCACGCGCCCGATCGGACGTTCGGGCTGCGGCTGGGCGAGAAGGTCGAGGTCGTCGACGCGCCGGAGCGTCCCGACGGGGAGCTGGCGGCCCCGGCCGAGGCGTGGCTGCGGCTGGCCACCGGACGGTTGGGCCGCGAACACACCCCCGAAGGGGTGGAGGTGACCGGCCCGGTCAGCCTCGACGACCTGCGCCGGGTCTTCGTCGGCTTCTGAGACGCCTGCCGCGCGGGTCGGTGACCCGACCCGCGCGGCTGCTCAACCCTTCACGCAAACCACCTGCTTGAGGTGCGCCACCACCTCGACCAGGTCCTCCTGCTGGGACATCACCTCGGTGATGTCCTTGTACGCGCCGGGGATCTCGTCGACCACCCCGGCGTCCTTACGGCATTCCACCCCGGCGGTCTGGGTGGCCAGGTCCGCCGTGCTGAACGTCCGCTTCGCCTGCGCCCGCGACATCCGCCGCCCGGCCCCGTGCGAGGCCGAGCAGTACGCGTCCGGATTACCCCGACCCCGCACGATGTACGACCCGGTGCCCATCGACCCGGGGATGATGCCCAGGTCGCCCCGGCCGGCCCGGATCGCGCCCTTGCGGGTGACAAGCACCTCCACCCCGTCGTAGCTCTCCTCGGAGACGTAGTTGTGGTGGCAGCTGATCGGCTCGTCGTAGGAGACCTGCGGGAAGTGCTCGCGCACCACACCGCAGAGCAGGGCCACCATGACGGCCCGGTTGCGCCGGGCGTACTCCTGCGCCCACCACAGGTCCCGCCGGTACGCGTCCATCTCCGGCGTGCCCGCGAGGAACACGGCCAGGTCCCGGTCGGGCAGGTCGGCGTTGTGCGGGAGACGCCGGGCCACAGCGATGTGCCGTTCGGCCAGCTCCTTGCCGATGTTGCGGGACCCGGAGTGCAGCATCAGCCAGACCCGGCCCTCGTCGGCGCCGCCCTGCTCCAGGCAGACCTCGATGAAGTGGTTGCCGCCGCCGAGGGTGCCGAGCTGCCGCTGCGCCCGGGTCTCCAGCTGCGCCACCCGGCGGTCCAGCCCGGCGAACCGGCCCCAGAAGTCGTCCCAGCCGCGCTGCTCCAGGCCCCGGATCCGACGCGGGTCGACGGCCCGGTCCCGCTGTGCGAAGCCGACCGGGATGGTGGCCTCGATCGCGGAGCGCAGCCCGGCCAGGTCGTCCGGCAGGTCAGCGGCGGTCAGCGAGGTACGAACCGCCGACATGCCGCAGCCGATGTCGACGCCGACCGCCGCCGGTGAGACGGCCTGCCGCATCGCGATCACCGAACCGACGGTGGCGCCCTTGCCGAAGTGCACGTCGGGCATGACGGCGACGCCCTGCACCCAGGGCAGCGCGCCGATGTTGCGCAGTTGCTTGGCGGCCTGCGGCTCGATGGCGTACGGGTCGGTCCAGACCCGGACGGGTGCCCGGGTACCGGCCAGCGGGGTGAATCCCACTGTGGTCTCCTTCTGTCGTGCGATGACCGCAAGGTGGTGTCCGGCGGCGGTACGGGGATACGAAACGGCCGCCCGATCCCGGTGGGATGGGCGGCCGGCGGACGCGTCAGCGCCCGCGTCAGTCGCGCCACCCCGGCTCGTTGCACCGCAACGGTTGATAGGCACAGGTCGTGGTGGTGCCGAGCAGCGCCGCGCCGGCAGCGGGCAGCCACCGCGCGGCAGCGGTGCGGGTGCGTCGTGGCACGGCGTACTCCCTTCGGGGTGTGCTCGGTCGACCTTGTGCCGCCGAGAGTAGGAGGACCGCGGCGTGTCCGCAATGGATATCGCCGTTACCGGCCGCCGACCCGGCGGGCGACCGCGAGCAGGTACTCCTTGCGATCCAGCGGGTTGCTGTCCCACCGGGCCCGGACCGGGGCGGGGCCGCGCACCGGCCGGTAGTTGTCGAACTCGGTCTCCAACACGCCCTCGCCCCGGGTCAGCGCGGGCAGGCGACGCTCCAACGTGTGCACCAGGGCCGCCGGAATCTCGCCCGAGACCAGGTACGACGTTCCCCGCACCTCGGTGTCGGTCGGCACCGCGTCCAGTCGGGTGAGCGCCGGCAGCAGCGTGCCGAGGACGTCACCTGGCACCTCCAGCCGGAAGCGGTGCACCGGCTCGTGGACCCGCGTGCCGGCCCGGGTGAGCGCGGCCATCAACACCAGTGGGGTCAGGTTACGGAAATCCCCTGCGGTGCTGGACATGCTCTTGTCGAAGCTGCCGTGCGAATGGCTCTGCCGCGCCCAGTAGCCGGCGTGGGTCATCGTCACCTCGCAGTCCGGAACCTCCCACCCGTGCGGACCCTGGCGCAGGGTCCGTCGCACGGACTCCTCCACGGCGGCGAAGAAGGCGGGTGGCATCGAACCCAGCTCGACGCCGAGTCGGAAACGCACACCGGCGCCGGTCGGCGCTGGCGCGATCCGCAACCCGACGGTGGCCAGGAAGGGGTTGGGCGCCACCGCGATCACCTCGACCGCCGCACCGACGCCGCACACCCGCTCCACGTGCACCGTTGTGGTTTCCCGGAACGTCACCCGCACGCCGAAGTCGTCAGCGAGGGTGGCCTGGATGACCTCCTTCTGCACCTCGCCGTAGAGCGACACGCTGATCTCGTGCTGCCTGTCGTTCTGCCGCAGGTTGATCAGCGGGTCCTGTTCGGCGAGCTGGGTCAACGCCGCGTGGAGGTTGACCCGGTCGACGGGGCGCTCCGGCACCACCACCGTCTCCAGCGTGGGTGGCGGGAAGTGGCGGTCCGCGCCGGCACGTTCCGGGGGTACGCCGACCGGGTCGCCGATCCGCGCGTGCGTCAGACCCCACAGTCGGGCGATGTGGCCGGCACCGACCGACGACGCCACCACGTCGGCCCCCAGGGTGGCCACCCGTATCGCCGTGACAAGCGCGGCGTCGGCCGTACCGACGCGGACCCGGTCGCGGACCCGGAGGGTGCCGGCGAAGAGCCGGACCAGGGCGATCCGCTCCCCCGCCGGGCCCCGTTCGATGGCGAACACGGTGCCGGAGACCGGGGCGTCGACGTCACCCTGAACGGTCGGCAGCAGTTCGGTGATCCCGGCGATCAGCGCGTCCACGCCGGCGCCGGTGATCGCCGAGCCGGCGTACACGGGCTGCACCAGTGCCCCGCCGGTCCACGTCGCCAACGCCCGGCGCAGGCGCGGGTACGGCACCGACGACGTGTCCGCCACCCAGTCGGCGAGCAGCGCGTCGTCCGGCCCGGCGAGCACGTCGAGCAGCCGTTCGGTGAAGGCCGCGTCGGCGGGGCCGTACGGCGAGCAGTGGGCGGCCCGAGTCCCCGGCATCGCCACCGAGCCCATCGCCACCGCGGCCGGGGTGAGCTTCTCCGCGATGGCCCGTACGACCCGATCGGGGTCCGCCCCGGCCCGGTCGACCTTGTTGACGAAGATCAGCGTCGGGATGCGCAGCCGGCGCAGGGTGCGCATCAGCACCCGGGTCTGCGGCTGTATCCCCTCCACCGCGGAGATCACCAGCACCGCGCCGTCGAGCACCCCGAGCACCCGCTCGACCTCGGCGATGAAGTCCGGGTGGCCGGGGGTGTCGATCAGGTTGACTGTCACGTCGTCACGCACGAAGGAGACGACGGCCGAGCGGATGGTGATCCCGCGTCGCCGCTCCAGAGCCAGGGAATCGGTGCGGGTGCTGCCCGCGTCGACACTGCCGAGCTGGTCGGTCACGCCGACAGCGTGCAACAGGCGTTCGGTCAGGCTGGTCTTACCGGCATCGACGTGGGCCAGGATGCCGAGGTTCAGGGTTTTCACGCAGCGTCAGGTCCTTCAGGTAGGCGACAGGTCCCCTCTGGTCGGACATCGACGCAGCGCGCATTGGTGCTCCCTTGGGCTTGGTGGCGGTCTCCGGTAGTCCAACAGGCCGGCGCGGACCGGGCAACCGATTTGCCCGGCACTCCCGTTCACCTGCTGTCCGACTCCGCGACGTCGTGTGCTCACCTGACGCGGCTAGGTTCGCGCGGACACTTCCGGCCCCTGTTCAGGGAGAACCACGATCACCGCCACCTGGCCGTCGCACCACGCCGGCACCGTCGTCGCCGCAGCGAACCCATCCCGGGTGGACGCGGATCGGGAGACGAGCGACACCCGGCCCGGCTGGGCGGTGGCGAGTTGGGTGATCCCCGCGCTTGTCGCGCTGCTGCTGGGCCGGTGGCGCCTGACCGGTCCGGCGCTCTGGGCCGACGAGCTGGCCACCTGGGGCGCGGTCCGGTTGAGTTGGTCGCAACTGTGGCAACTCGCCGGTTCGGTGGACGCGGTGCTGACCCCCTACTACGCCCTGATGAAGGGGTACGTCACGGTGGCCGGCACCTCCACTGCCGCGTTGCGGCTGCCCTCGGTCGCCGCCTGCACCGTCGCCACGGTGGTGGTGAGCGCGCTCGGGCGTCGACTCGGCGGCGCCGGGACCGGTCTGCTGGCCGGGCTGCTCTTCGCAATCCTGCCTGTCACGTCGCGCTACGCCCAGGAGGCCCGGTCCTACGCGCTGGTGATCCTCGGTGCCGCAGTCGCCCTGTGGTACCTGATCCGGCTGCTGGCCGAGCCCACGCGCGGTCACCTCGCCGGGTACGCCACCGCCGTCGGCGTGGTGGGGTCGCTGCATCCGCTCAATGGTCTCCTGATGCTCGCGGGTCACACCGTCGCGGTCGGCTGGTGCCAGCTTTCCCGCCGGGCCGAGGGCCGGCAGGTTCTGCGCGGGTGGTCGGCGGCGGCCGGCATCGGCCTACTGCCGGCGCTCGCGCTGTCGATCTGGGGACGGGGACAGACCGCCCAGGTGTCCTGGATCGCGCTCGTCGACCTGAGTGCCCTCCAGGCGTTCCCGGAACGGCTCTTCCACTCCGCGGCCGTCGGTGGGCTCGTCCTCGTCCTCGCGGTTCTGGGCGTGCGCCGCGACCCGGCGTACGTCTGCCTGGCCGGCGCGGCGTTCGTGCCGATGGCGCTGCTGTTGCTCGCCGGCACCCAGGTGCACGTCTGGGTGGCCCGCTACGCGCTGGTCGTGCTGCCGGCGCTGGCCGTCCTCGCGGCGTCGGCAGTGGTCCGCGCCGGGCGGTCGCCGGCCATCGCCGCGGTCGGCCTCGCGGCCGTCCTGGCCTTTCCCGCACAGGTCGCCATTCGCGCCCACGCCGGCCACAGCCAGGACTCGTACCGCATCGCATCGGTCATCGGTCCCCGCTACCAACCGGGCGATGTCGTGGTGTTTCCGGACAGCCACCCGAGCATCCCCTGGTCACCGCGGGACATCTACGAGCGCTACCTGCCCGTCCCCCGCCCCCCGGACGTGCTGCGCGTCGCCCCGCAGCGCAGCGACGGCAGGTTCCTGGCCACCGAGTGTCCGAACGCCACCTGCCTGGGCACCCCGCCGCGCATCTGGGTCGTCGGGGCCGACCCCTCGGCCGACCCCCTTGACGACATGACGCCCGGCAAGCGGCAGCGGATCAGCGCCGGCTACCGGGAGACGCAGCGGTGGCGGTACCCGCTGCTGAGCATCACCCTCCTGGAGCGCACGAGGTGAGAGCCGGCGAGTCGGCAGCACCACCGCGCCGCGCGCGCACGGGGGACCGGGACCGGTCGGCTTCGGCTCCGCCACCACCGGCCGGTGCCGAGGTGACGGAGCCGAAGGACCGACCTCCGGTCGTGCCGGCCGATGAGGCGGGGCGGCAGACCGGCTGCTCCGATCGGGTCGGGGCGATCACCGGGCCGGGCGCTACTACGCCTGTGGCACCAGCCGGAACGACTGCGCCGCGGTGCCGTTGCAGGCGTACTGGATGAGTTGGACGCTGTCGGCCGTGGACGCTCCGGGCACGTCGAGGCACTTGCCGCTGGCCCGGTTGACCAGGCGGTAGTAGCCGCCGCCCTCCGGTTCGGCACGCCACTGCTGGTTGGTGCCGCCGCTGTAGGACCAGAGCTGGATCGGCGCCGAGTCGGCGGTCGACCGGTCGGTCACGTCGAGCACCTGGGCGCTGTTGTTGCGGTTGTTGACCCGCAGGTAGCCGCCGCTGGTCGGCACGAACTGGTACTGCTGGGCCGCGCTGCTGTTGCACGTGTACTGCTGGATGGCGGTGCCGTTCGCGCTGGCCGCGGCGCGGGCGTCCACGCACTTGCCGTTGCCCCGGTTGACAACGGTGTGCCAGGCGGTCGGCGAGATCGTGCCGTCGGACGGCGGGGGCGTGGTCGGGGGGACGGTGCCGACGCCAGCCAACCAGTGCAGCCCGTCGATAAGCAGCTGGTTCTGCTGCGGACTGTCGAACGTCGACGACAGTCCGGTGTTGGTGCTGTAGTTCATCGCGTTGTGACCGAAGTTGGCGTAGAGCATCTTGTACTGCCGGTTGCTCCAGACCAGCGGGTAGTAGCCGCCGTACCAGGACTGGTTGGGGTCGGTGCCGACCGGAAAGCTGGACGGGTCGACCGAGGCGAGGATGTCGATGTTCGGGTTCTGCCGCAGGTCGTTGCTCCAGGAGTACCACTCGCTTATCGACGAGGGGAACGTCGCGGGCAGGTTGCGGGTGGCCGGGTGGGTGCGGTTGTCGGCGCGCATGGTGACCCGGGTCGGCCCCCAGGTGTTCGTCTGGAACGAGCCGGTGCCGAGGAAGGTGTTGTAGTACCAGCTCCAGCTGGACGGGTTGTCGGTCCAGGCACTCACGTGGAAGCCCAGCCACGCCCCGCCGTTCTGCATGTACTGCTGGAACGCGGCGCGCTGCGCGGTGGGCGGCGCGTCGTCCAGGAACATGACGACCTTGTACTGGGCCAGGTTCGCGGTGTTCAGCAGACCCCAGTTGTTTGTGGCCTCCCAGGAGAAGCCGTACTGGTTGGCGGCCTGCGGGAACCACGCCCGGGCGTCCTTGACGAAGTCGATGTGCGCGGCGTCCCAGGTGCCGTTGTAGAAGGCCAGCACCTTGAACGTCGGCGCGGCCTGCGCGGAGCGCGAGGCGGTGACCGCGACGCCGGCGGTCAGCCCGACGACGAGGGCGACGAACAACGACAGGATCCGTCTGGTACGGGTGGAGAGTTCTGCGATCACCTGATCGTCCCTTCGCTGGGGGACGCGCGCCGCCGCGTCGAGGTAAATCTGTTCACATTGTTTACAGATAGACGAAAGGTTATTCCTCTGACCTGATCACGTCAATCACGGATCGACCTTTCGGGTGGGATTCCTGCGGTAGGGGGTACCCCGGCCCGGTGACCAGTCCGGACGCCGTCGACGTCGACCAGCCCCTCGCCATCGACGTGCCCGCCGCGCCGCACGACGCCAGCGGCGAGCGGGTGCCGACCCGCGACCTGGCCGGCCTCGCGCCGCCGGCCCGGCCCGCCCGCCGCTGGACCCCCGTCCGGGTGGTGGCCACCCCGGCCGCGCTCGAGCACCCGCACGGACAACGGATCGTCGAACGGGTGCAGGCGCTGGGCATCGAGGTGGAAAACCTGCGATCCAACCGGCTCACCGGGGTACGCGGGCAGACCGACCGGGAGACGTACGCGCGGGCCAAGGCGACAATGGCGATCGTGGTGAGCCCACCCTCGCGGCGCACCCTGCAACCGATCGCGCCCAGCGCCGACTGGCGGGTCGACCTGGCCGAGGGCTGCCCGGCGCACTGCCAGTACTGCTACCTCGCCGGTTCGCTGTCCGGCCCGCCGGTGACCCGGGTGTACGCGGACCTCGACGACATCCTGACCGGGCTGACCGGGTACGCCGGGCGCGGGACGGTGACCAGCCGCAACGCGCGACGCGCCGACGAGGGCACCACCTTCGAGGCGTCCTGCTACACCGACCCCCTCGCGTTGGAGCACCTCACCGGCAGTTGGCAGCGGGCGGTGCAACACTTCGCCGCCTGGGACGCGCCGGTGCAGTTGCGCTGGACCACCAAGTACGCGGACGTGGACAGCTTCGTCGGCCTACCGCACGCCGGCCGAACCCGGGTCCGATTCAGCGTCAACTGCGCCCCGGTAAGCGTTCGGTTCGAGGGCGGCACCGCCCGGGTGCCGGACCGGCTCGCCGCCCTGCGCCGGCTCGCGCTCGACGGCTACCCGGTGGGGCTGACCATCGCGCCGATCATCGCGCTGCCCGACTGGCGGGACCGCTACGGCGAATTGCTCGACCAGGTCCGCGCGGCGGTCGACGGGGTGCCGGACCTGGACCTGACCGCCGAGCTGATCACCCACCGGTTCACGCCGGGCAGCAAGGAGGTGCTGTTGGGCTGGTACCCGCGCACCCGGCTGGAGATGGACGAGGAGGCCCGCAGCCGTAAACACGGCAGGTTCGGCGCGGTGAAGTACGTCTACCCGCGCGAGACCATGGCCGAGCTGCGCGAATGGTTCACCGCCGAACTGGCCGCCCGCGTACCGACCTGCCGGATCCTCTACTGGACCTGACCCGCCGAGGATCAGCCGACCGACGAGCGGGCGACCGGAGCGGCGAAGAACGTGTCGGGGTACGGCTCGTCGCGCAGGCTGTAGTGCCACCACTCCCGGTCGTAGTTGACGAAACCGGCGTCGGTCATCAGCCGCCGCAACAACCGCCGGTTGTCCCGCGCCGTCGCGCTGACGCGGGGGTCGGCGGTGTGCGCCCGGGAGTCGAAACAGTCGAAGCCCGTCCCCATGTCGATGCTGTTGTCGGGGAAGCGCTGCCCTCGGGGTGCGGTGCAGGCGACAAGTGGCTGTCCGGGCCGGTACGCGGGCTGGCTGGCGGCGGGATCGTCCACAAGCGTCAGGTCGATGGTGCTGCCGCGACTGTGCGCCGTGGGCGCCCCGATGTAGCCGTCGGCGAAGAGCCGGTCCTTGGCCAGGTCCGGGTAGAACTCCGCCTTTGTCTGCTGCTCGCCGGGACGCTTCGACCAGGCGACGAAGTCGTCCACGGCGGGCTGCGGGCGGTAGCAGTCGTACACCTTGAGGCTGTGGCCGCCGGCCAGCGCGGCGTCCTGCACCCGGCGCAGCGCTTCGGCGGCCTGCCGGGTGAGCAGGCACAGCGGCTCCGGGTAGCCGCTGATCGGGCGGCCCACGAAGTTGTGCGCCGTGGCGTAGCGGATGTCGGCGTGGATGCGCGGGTCGAGGTCGGTGAGCACCACGAACCCGGGCAGCGGACTCGCGGCGGAGGTAACCGTGGTGGGGGTGGGGTTCACCGGCGTCGCCTGCGACGCGTCCGGGGCGGGGTGGGGCTCCGGCCGCGTGCAGCCGCCGAGCAGCGCGGCGGTTGCGAGCACGACGACGATCCGGTGACCCACACCTCCTGTCTATCAGCCGGGCCGGCACCACGGGCCGGATGCGCTCGTTCCGGGTCGGCCCCGCTCGGTGCGTGGCCCGGTCAGCCCCCGATCAGGTGTGCGCGCAGAAAGACAAGCGCCGCCTCGTCGTCGTCGATCCCGCCGGCCTCGTGGCCGTTGTAACGCCACACCGACAACTCGGTCGGCCCGGCGTGCGCGTTGACAGCGGCGTAGACCGTCGACGGCGGGACGATCTCGTCCATCAACGCCACCGAGTACCGCGCCGGGCGGCGGCAGCGCCTGGCGAAGTTGACACCGTCGACGTACGACAGGGTGGTCAGCACCCGCTCCTCGGCGCCACGGTGGATGGCCAGGTAGTCGCGGATCTCCCGGTAGGGACGGGCGGCGGTGGTCACCACCGCACGCGGGATGTCGCAGAGGAACGGCACGAACGCGACCACCGCCCGCACCCCGGGTGCCAACGCACCGGCCGCGAGCGCCAGCCCGCCACCCTGGCTGTGCCCGAGCACCGCGACCCGGGTCGGATCGACGAGCGGCAGGGTCCGGACGGCGTCCACCGCCCGGACCGCGTCGGTGATCAGCCGCCGGTAGTAGTACGTCTTCGGATCGGTGATGCCCCGGGTGGTGACGCCGGGTGCCTCCGGGCCGGCCGCGCCGAGGTCCGGGGTGTCGCCCCGGCTCCAGCCCGAGCCCTGCCCCCGGGTGTCCATCTGCAGGTGCGCGAACCCGGCCGCGGCCCAGAGCAGGTTCTCCAACGGGTGCCCGCGCCCGCCGCCGTAGCCGGCGAACTGGACCACCGTCGGCAACGCCGTGGCCGCACCGCGGGGCACCCGCAGCCAGGCCCGCACGGTCTGGCCGGCGAAACCCGCGAAGGTCACGTCGAACACATCGATGCTGTTGAGCGCGGTCGCCACCGGCTCGGTCCGCACCGGCCAGCCGGCACGCCGGGCCTCCGCCAGGGTGTCGGCCCAGAAATCGTCGAAGTCCGCCGGTTCCCCTACAACGCCACGGTAGTCACGCAACTGTTCCTCAGGTAGATCGGTGTACATGCGCCCCCGGTCCGACGAGTTTCCGGAAAGGTTCCGTAATTTCGCCGAACGCTAGAACCGACCTGGCATGTCGTCAACCCCCGTCGGTGAGGCAAGATGACGCGTGGAACGGGCACACCGTTCCGGGATCCTCGGTTGACGACGTCTCGTGGTCGTTCTTCCGGCTCGGTGAAGGAGACGCGGGTGGGCGCGGACGACGGACGCAGGGTGACCATCACCGCGATCGCACGGGAAGCCGGCGTGTCGGTGCCGACCGTGTCACGGGTGCTCAACGGTCGCTCCGATGTCGCCCCGGACACCCGGGAGCGAGTCGAGGAGTTGCTGCGCCACCACGGCTACCGGCGACGCACCAGCCGCAGCGTGCGACGCGCCGGCCTGGTCGACCTGGTCTTCAACGACCTGGACAGCCCCTGGGCCGTGGAAATCATCAGGGGCGTGGAGGATGTCGGGCACGGCGCGGGGGTCGGCACTGTGGTCTCCGCGATCCACCGGCAGCCCACCGCGGCCCGGCAGTGGTTGCAGAACCTGCGTACCCGGGCCACCGACGGCGTCATCTTCGTGACCTCGCACCTGAGCCCGCCGCTGCACGCGCAACTGCGCCGTCTCAACGTGCCGGTGGTGGTCGTCGACCCGTCCGGGGTGCCGGCCATGGACGTCCCGACGATCGGTGCCACCAACTGGGCCGGCGGGCTCGCCGCGACCGAGCACCTGCTCGCGATCGGGCACCGGCGCATCGGCCTGGTGGCGGGGCCGACCCACCTGCTGTGCAGCCGGGCGCGGCTCGACGGTTACCGGGCCGGGCTGGAGGGCGCCGGGGTGCCGATGGACGACGCGTTGATCTACCCGGGCGACTTCTACCACGCCTCCGGGTTCGCCGGCGCGACAGCGCTGCTCGACCTCGCCGACCCGCCCACCGGCATCTTCGCCACGAGCGACCAGATGGCCTTCGGCGTCTACGAGGCCATCCGGCGCCGCGGGCTGCGGGTGCCGGACGACGTGAGCGTCGTCGGCTTCGACGACCTGCCGGAGGCCCGCTGGGCATCGCCACCGCTGACCACAGTGCGGCAGCCGTTGGTCGAGATGGGACGGTTGGCGGCACGGACCGTCCTGCGCCTGGCCCAGGGCGAAGGCATCGACTCGCCACGGGTGGAACTCGCCACCGAACTCGTCGTCCGCGACAGCACCGCCCCACCGTCCGGCTCGCCCGGCTCGTCGTGAGGCCGGACCTGGGTCGGTAACCGGTTGGACCAGTTCCGATCCACCTCCGAAACGTTTCGGATCCGGCGGGGTCGGACCCTGGCGGGCGCGGTGAGCGGCCGAGGGTCGCCCACCGCGCCGGGCGTTCAGTGGTGGTGCGGCGAGCGGATGGCCTTGCGGATGGTCACCGGCAGCGCCGGCGGGCCGTCGACGGGTGCCGGGTCCTCGGCGGTCGGTGCCACTCCCCCGGCGGCGATCCGGTCCAGGGTGGCCAGGCCGGCCGCGTCGACCTCCCCAAAGATCGTGTAGTTGGGGCGCAGCGCGGAGTTGGCGTAGACCAGGAAGAACTGGCTGCCGTTGGTGTCCGGTCCGGCGTTCGCCATCGCGAGGACGCCCCGGGCGTACACCCGGCGTTCCCCGGTCGGGTCGGTGGGCGCGGGCGGCAGGTCGGTGGGCAGTTCGTCGCGGTACTGGTAGCCCGGGCCGCCCTCGCCGGTGCCGGACGGGTCACCGCACTGCAGCACGCTCAGCGTCGGATACGTGGTGAGCCGGTGGCACGGGGTGCGGTCGTAGAAGCGCTTGCCGACCAGGTGCAGGAAGCTCTGTACGGTGCACGGCGCGGCGGCCCGGTCCAGTGTCAACCCGATCGGCCCGTGGTTGGTCGCCAGGGTCACCCGGACGCTGCCCCGCGCCGGGGTGCGCCGCGGGTCGGGCGGCAGCGGCACCGGTCGGGCCGCCGGCTCGTCGGGGGTCTCGGTGTACGCGCACGGGCCGTGGGTGGTGCGCGGCGCTCGGGTGGCGGCGTCAGCGGCGGTGGACGTCTCGGCCGAAGCGCCCCCGGGGGCGGCTGGCGCGGCGACCGCACTGGCGGACGCCCCGACGACGAGCGCCCCGGCGAGTGCGGTCACCCCCGCCAGTCGGGACAGGGCGCGCACCGGCCGGCGGGGTGCCGCCCCGTCGGGGCGCGGTTCGAGTTCACTCGACACTGTGATCCTCCTGGACTCGTGGTGCCAGAAAGACCGGAGTCTATGGACGTCGACGTTCGATGTCGATCCTTCAGGGCAGTCGACGGCGACGGCGCCACAGCAGCCCGCCCAACAGCGCCAGCACCCCCGCGCCACTCACCGCGGCCACCGACCACAACCACCCCGAGCCGGTACGCGCCGGCCCACTGGCCGCCGCCGGCCGGGGCGCACCCGGCGCGGCCAGCGCGGACGGCGCCGCCGACGGCGTGGCGGTCAACTCCCCCGCTTCGACAAGCCGGCCCACTGCGGCGTCCCGGGGCAGCGTGAAGCCCCAGTCGAGCAGGGCCGCCCCCTGTTCCCAGCCGCGCAACGGCGCCGATTCGGCACCCAACAGGGTGACCACCAGCCGCCGTCCACCGCGTTCGGCCGCACCCACGTAGGTGTGCCGGGCCAGGTCGGTGAAGCCGGTCTTGCCGCCGAGCGCCCCCGGGTACCGGTAGATGAGTTGGTTCTCGTTCTGGATCTGGAAGCCCTTCGTGTGCTGCGCCGCCTGGGTGGGGATCTCCGTCTGCTCGGTGAGCGCGTACCGGCGGAAGGTCGGCTCGGCGAAACAGGCCCTGGCGATCAGCGCCAGGTCGTACGCGCTGGTGAACTGCCCCTTGCCGTCCAGCCCCGACGGGGTGACCGCGTGGGTCTGGAGTGCGCCGAGGTGGTGCGCGTGCTCGTTCATGGCGCGTACGCCGGCGGCGCTGTCCGTGCCGCTGCCGAGTCGGGCCAGCGCGTTGGCGGCCTCGTTGCCGGAGTTGAGCAGCAGACCCAGCCAGATGGTCTCGATGGTGTAGCGACCGCCCGCGACCAGCCCCACGGCCGAGGAGCCGGGCTCGATGTTCATGTCGTCCTCGGTGACGGTGACCGTCTGCTTCGGGTCCAACCGGGGCAACATGGTGGCCGCCAGCAGGAGCTTCTGCACGCTGGCCGGGGTGCCGTACTCGTGGGGGCCGCAACCGCCGAGCACCTGGCCGCTGTCCAGGTCGGCGACCAGCCACGACGTGGCGGTGATCGCCGGTGGCGCGGTGGCGTCGGCCGGCACGACCAGGCCGGCCGTGTCCAGGGCCGCGCCGCCGACCACCCGTTGCTCGGGCACTGCGGGAGGCGGTGAAGGGCGGGGCGGACGGGACATCGCCGGGGCCGGCGCCCGTGGGCAGCGCACGGTCGGCCCGGCGGACGCTCCCGCGGCGGCGACCGGCGCGGGAGCGAGCAGGATGGCGGACGCCGTGGCCGCCAGCAGCGCAGCTCTCATGTGCCCGACCCTAGTCAACAAGATCGGCCCGCGGGACGGGATGCGCGGGTCGGGTCAGTCCGCCTCGCCCCGACCGCGCAGGTAGTCGTGCAGCGCGCTGGTGCCCCGCAGCCGGCGCAGGCTGCGGAGGTGCAGGTCCTGCTCGCGGCGGGCAAGTTCGGCGCGGACCCGCTGAGGGCTACCTGTGGTCCGCAGTTCCCCCAGCACCGCCTCGATGATCTCGAACGGGTACGCGCCCCGGCGCAGCAGCGCGATGACCTGCGCGGCGCGTCGTTCCCCCTCGTCGTACACCCGGTAGTTGACGCCCGGGGTGCGGCCCGGCCGCAGCAGTCCGCGCTGCTCCCAGAGCCGCAGCTGGGAGGTTCGCACCCCGACCAGGGCGGCGACCTCACCGATGCGGGCGGCGTGGCGTGGTGCGGGCCGAGCCGCCGGTGCGCTGGCCAGCACGGTCTCGAAGGCGCCGAGCACCCGGCGGATCTCGGCGCGTTCCCGGTCCAGCTCGGCGTGGCCGGCGTCGAGCGCCGCGAGGGCTCCGGGCAGGTCACCGCGATGCACCGCGGCCATGATCTCCCGGGCGCGGGGCCAACCGTGCCCCTCGGCCAGCCGCCGCGCCACGACCAACGCCCGGGCGTGCTCGGTCGTGAAGATCCGGTAGCCGCTCGGGGTGCGCCGAGCCGGCGGAAGCACACCCTGCTCGACGTAGTTGCGCACCTGCTGCACGGAGATCCCGACGGTGGCCGCCAGGTCCACGGCGCGGAGCCGATCCTTCGGGGCGACGTCCACGGGGATCACCGTACCGCTTACCACGTGATTTGAGACTTTGCGGGAGGTCCCGCCCGGGTTATCAGGCCATATTCGACAAAAGTCTCTACGTGGTGATGAATGAGACAATGGAACCCGCCAGCATCGGCGGGGCGCGGTCCCGCCACGACTCCGTGAAGGGTTCGCATGTCGCAGCCAGCATGGTCCGACGCCGACAGCCACGACATGATCGAGGTACGCGGCGCGCGGGAGAACAACCTCGCAAGCGTCTCGGTCGACATCCCCAAGCGCCGCTTGACCGTCTTCACCGGCGTCTCCGGCTCGGGCAAGTCGTCACTTGTCTTCGGCACCATCGCCGCCGAGTCCCAGCGCATGATCAACGAGACCTACAGCGCGTTCCTCCAGTCGTTCATGCCGAACCTCAGCCGACCGGACGTCGACTCGCTGCGCAACCTCAGCGCGGCCATCGTCGTCGACCAGGAGCGGATGGGCGTCAACTCCCGCTCCACAGTCGGCACCGCCACCGACGCGTACGCGATGCTGCGAATCCTCTTCAGCCGGCTCGGCCAGCCGTCCATCGGCGGCGCCGGGGCGTTCAGCTTCAACCTGCCCGAGGGCATGTGCCCCACCTGTGAGGGGTTGGGCCGCGTCTCCGACCTCGACATCAGCGAGTTGGTCGACGTCGAGCGCTCACTCAACGACGGCGCGATCACCGCGCCGAACTTCGCGGTCGGCTCCTGGTACTGGCAGACCATCGTCGGCTCCGGGCTGTTCGACCCGGACGTCAAACTGCAGGACTTCACCCCGCAGCAGTGGGACGACTTCCTCCACAAGCCGGCCACGAAGATCAAGGTGGGCAGCAACACCTGGACGTACGAGGGGCTGGCGGTCAAGGTCAAGCGGCTCCTGCTGTCCAAGGACCGCGAGTCGATGCAACAGCACATCCGCGCCTTCGTCGACCGGGCGGTCACCTTCACGACCTGCGGCGACTGCGGTGGCACCCGACTCAACGCGGCGGCCCGGTCGTCGCGGATCGCCGGGCACACCATCGCCGACTGCTCGGCGATGCAGATCAGCGACCTGGCCGCGTTCGTCCGGGGCATCGACGACCCGGGAGCCGCGCCACTGATCGCCAACCTGCGGGACCTGCTGGACTCCCTCGTCGAGATCGGGTTGGGCTACCTCAGCCTGGACCGGGAGTCGGCCACCCTCTCCGGCGGTGAGGCGCAACGGGTCAAGATGGTCCGGCACCTCGGCTCCAGCCTGTCCGACGTCACGTACGTCTTCGACGAACCCACAGTCGGCCTGCACCCGCACGACATCGCCCGGATGAACGACCTGCTGCTGCGACTGCGCGACAAGGGCAACACGGTACTCGTGGTCGAGCACAAGCCGGAGACCATCGCGATCGCCGACCACGTTGTCGACCTCGGGCCGGGGGCCGGCACCGACGGCGGCCGGATCTGCTTCACCGGCGACGTGTCAGCGTTGCGTCGCTCCGACACCCTCACCGGCCGGCACCTGGACCACCGGGTGACAGTGCGCGACCAGGTACGCCCACCGACCGGGCAGCTCGCCATCCGCCAGGCCGACCTGCACAACCTGCGCGACGTGGACGTGGACATCCCGCTCGGCGTACTCACCGTGGTCACCGGCGTGGCCGGCTCGGGCAAGAGCTCACTGGTCCACGGGTCGCTGCGCGGCCGGTCCGGGGTGGTCATCGTGGACCAGTCCCCCATTCGCGGGTCCCGGCGCAGCAACCCGGCCACCTACAGCGGGCTGCTCGACCCGATCCGCACCGCCTTCGCCAAGGCCAACGGAGTCAAGGCGGCCCTGTTCAGCGCCAACTCCGAGGGCGCCTGCCCGGCCTGCAAGGGGATCGGGCTGATCTACACGGACCTGGCGATGATGGCCGGCGTCGCCAGCGTCTGCGAACGATGCGAGGGGCGACGCTTCACCGACGAGGTGCTCACGTACACGCTGCGCGGCAAGAACATCAGCGAGGTGCTGGCCATGTCGGTCACCGAGGCGTACGCCTTCTTCCCGCACCCCATCCTCAACCGGCTGGTCGACGTCGGGCTGGGCTACCTCAGCCTCGGCCAGCCGTTGACGACCCTGTCCGGCGGGGAACGGCAACGACTCAAGCTCGCCATCCACCTGGCGGAGAAGACCACCACGTACGTGCTCGACGAGCCGACCACCGGCCTGCACCTCGCCGACGTGGACCAACTGTTGGCACTGCTCGACCGGATGGTCGACGCCGGCAACACGGTGATCGTCATCGAGCACCACCAGGCGGTCATGGCCCACGCGGACTGGCTCATCGACCTGGGCCCGGGCGCCGGGCACGACGGCGGCCGGATCGTCTTCACCGGCACCCCCGCCGACCTGGTCGCCCACGGTGACACCCTCACCGCCACCCACCTACGCGAGTACGTCAGCGAGCCGGCAACGATCGACAAGGGGTGACACCGGCGCGTGCGGTGCGCCGGCCCGGGAGAGGCGTCGGCCTGTCACTCAGGTGACGTGCCGTAGCCAGCGCCGCTGCCACGGGGTCTCGATCGCCTTCGGGTGGTAGCCCGCCCGGACCCACGGCACCGCCCGCTCGACCGGGAGACCGTCGAGGATCGCCAACGCCGCCAGGGCCGTACCGGTGCGACCCACCCCACCCCGGCAGGCCACCTCGACGCGTTCGCCGTCGTGCGCCAGCCGAAGCGCCTCCCGCAGGGCATCGAGGGCGTCGGCGCGATCGAGCGGAACCCAGAAGTCGGGCCACCGGATCCGCCGATGCGCCCAGGCCGGCACCGGGCCGGGCGCCAACAGCACGGCGAAGTCGGCGGGCGAGGTCACCGCGGCGATCCGGCGGCCACGCACCATGGCCCCACTGGGGAGTACGAGGACGCCCGACTGCTCGGACCACGGCTGATCGTCAGTCACCCGGACATTGTGCCGCCGCTTTGCGGGTACAGACAGCGCCGCCCCCGGCCTCGTGGGCCGGGGGCGGCGCTGGTGTCGGTGTGCAGGTCGCCTCTCGGCGAGTGGCACGACGCGGC
>NZ_JBEZEY010000030.1:0-85468 GCF_040649135.1 Micromonospora sp. NPDC049047 | reverse complement strand
TCATGTAAGCGCAAGGATCGACCACACATTGCTTGCTATACAAAGTTCCTCGTGATCGAATGGCAGGGCAGACCTGGGAGACACCAATGCCCGCCAAAGCGAAGTGGGCGCAGATCGCCGACGGCATCCGCGCTCAGATCAAGTCCGGCGACCTTGCGCCGGGCGACAAACTGCCCTCGACCTCTGAGCTGTGCCGTCAACACGACGTCTCGGCCATCGTCGTTCGTCAGGCCATCAACGCGCTCAAGATCGAGGGATTAGTGGAAGGTGTCGGTGGCGTCGGCGTGTTCGTTGCCGAACGCTGAACATCTGACCGCCCAAACGCCTCCCGTTCCCATGGCGCTCCAGATCCTGGACCGGTTCCGTCCTGCGGGGGTCGCCCGCTTGGCGGCACAGCCTGTCAGGTGACGTGGGAGCGAACGCTCGGTCGCGCTGAGTGCACGAATCTCGTACGCTCCCATGTGGTCTCCGCCGGTGCGGTGGTGGAGGCGATGGTCGACCAGGGGGAGGTGCGCGTGAGCGCAGGACAGATCATCGCGAGGCTGGCGGCGGCGTCGCAGAAACTGGACGAGGCGAAGGCCAAGACCGCAGCGGCAGCGCAGGACGCGGCCGAGGCGCGGGCACTCGTCGCCGGTGCGCTGGAAGGCGTGGCTGGCGGTCCGCTGGTCGGCATGATCGACGCGTACCGTCAGGCGCTCGCGCAGGCCTCCCAGGGTGGCGACCCGGCCAAACAGCATGTGCAGGAGACGATCGCCAAGGTCCGAGCGCTGGGAAACTGACAGCGGGCGGTGGCAGCGCAACCCGCCATCCACCCGCGCCAGTCGACATCACCTTGCGGCCTGCGGTCCCACTGTCGGCACCGGCGCTGCCCAGCCGTGACAGCCGACGTGAGGCGCGCGTCGAGAGGAACGTGAGGCGCCGGCATCCTGAGCGCGGCATCGGGGCGCGTCAGCCGATGTGCCGGCGCTCGGATCGTTACCCTGCGTCCTGTGCTACTCACCTACGTCGACGAGTCGTTTACCTCTCGCGTCTACTGGATCGGGGCGCTGATGGTCCCGGACGGGGTAGCGATCCAACTGAGCGAGGCACTCGACCAGGTCGTAGCGGACGCGGCAAAGACCTACGGCGTTTCCGTCGACGTTGAGCTGCACGGGTACGACATCTTTCACGGCCGCAAGGGCTGGAAGGGTATCCCGCCTCGTGCGCGGATCGCGGTCTACAAGGCGGCGATGAGGGCGATCGGTGTGCAGGATGTGGCGATCATCCTGCGTGGTGTGAGGCGTGAGCAGTTGGCCAGGCGGTACGCGTACCCACGGCCGGCGCACGAGGTGGTGCTGTCGCATGTGCTTGAACGGGTCGACGGGTACGCCGCGTCCCGCGAGCAGTATGCGCTCGTCATAGCGGACGAAGTTCATGACCAGGCCACGCACCGGGCTGACCTGACTCGTTACCGAATCTCGGGCACTGGCGGATACAGATCCCGAAAACTGACCCGCATAGTCGACACGTTGCACTTCGCTCCGTCGCATGCGAGTCGGCTGGTGCAGGCAGTGGACCTGGTGACGTTCCTGTTTCAACGGCTTGAACTTCCGGGGATGATCCCACGTGCCGCGGCAGTGAACGAACAGCTTTGGGCGCTGGTGGAGCCTCGGTGCTACCACTCGTGGTGCTGGGATCCAATGGCGAAGCAGGAGTAAGCCGAAAGCACGAAGGGCCCGCTGACGCGGGCCCCAAGGCGGGCGCGGGAGCCCGACTAGGGCGTCCTGCGTTACCCACGCTAGCAGTTGTCCTCGAGCCGCACACGGAACCGAGCCCAAAGTTCCGCTGGCCGGCGTGCCGCGCGACTTCCGCACAAACCAGCACTTCACGCTGAAGCAGAACCCGCTGCGTCGTGAGCACCTTCAAGACTTCGTCGACTGCTACCTGCCGGGCAAGGACCGCGCCGAGCGGGTCGAGACCGAGCAGTTCAAGCCCTTCTCCTACGAAGATCTGATCGCCCGAGACAAGGTGAACCTCGACATCACCTGGCTCAAGGACGCCTCCCTGGAGGACGCCGACGCCCTGCTGCCGCCGGAGGTGATCGCGCAGGAGATCATCGAAGATTTGACCGGGCGCAGAGTCAGGATGAGGTGACGGCATGTCATCCGGGATCGGTGGTGCGATTCGTTAGGCTTGTCGGTATGACCGGACCGGTGAGCAAGAAGTCCTTCTCGCTTCCGCAGGACGTGGCGGAGCGCTTGGAGCGTGAGCCCAACGCCAGTGCGTACGTTGTCGACACGATCCGGGCGCGGATGCGTGCCGAGGATCTCGACGCCGAGTTGGCCCGCCGGGGCATGACGGTAACGGCGGAAGGGCAGGCCCGTGCCAGGACCCAACGCGCCCAGGTCGAGCAGGAATGGTCACCTGGTCGACGCGCCGCGCTGCGGGATCGCTCCCGCCGCGCGGCAGCGGAGATGCTCGATGGTCCCGGCAGTCAGGCTCCGGGCGCATGACGAGTCCCGACGCGCCGGCGGTCCGGCTGATACTGGACCGGTCCGCACTGCTCGCCTATGTGGCTGGATCCATGGACGTCGCCGAACCCATCCACGAGGTCGCCCAGGACGGGGTCCGGTTCGGGGTGCCGGCGGTGGTCGCGGCCGAGGTGCTGGCAGTGGTGGACGATCCGGGTGATCGTGCGGTGCTGCACCGACTGTTCGAACGGCCCGCCTGCGCGGTGCTGTCGACCTGGGGCGAGGACTGGCAGGAATTGGCGTACTGGCGGGTGGTGACCGGTCGGGTCGACCTCGCCGCTGCCGTGCTGGCTGTCCTGGAGCACGATGCCTCGGTGCTGACCAGCGAGGTCAAGGCGTACGGCGACGGCGGCGACCTTCCGGTCATCCGCTTTTCCGGCTAGGGCGCGCGTTCGACGACGACGACCGGGATCTCCCGGTCGGTGCCCTTCTGGTAGCGGGCGTACGTCGGGAAGACCTTCGTCATGACGGGCCACAGCCGAGCCCGCTCCTCGCCCGTCGCCGTCCGCGCCCGTCCGGTGAACCGTTCCGCGCCGACCTGGACCTCGACGGTCGGGTCGGCGCTGAGGTTCAGATACCAGGCGGGGTGGGTGCTGGCGCCCCCGTTGGAGGCCACCAGGAGGTGGTTGTCGCCGTCGCGGCCGTACATCAGGGCGGTGCGGCGCAGTTTGCCGGTGCGGCGTCCGCGGGTGGTGAGCAGCAGCGACGGTACGCCATGGAAGGTCTCGCCGTCGGCGCCGTCGGTCTGCACGTAGCGCCGGATGTGCGCGGCGACCCAGCCGACCGGGCTGTCCTCGATCGTCTCGTGCTGCTCGTGCGTGGTCACGGCATGTCTCCTCGGTGGGGCCGGCCCGGCCCCACTCGCCGATGTGCCGGGCGCTGTTCGGCACATTGTGCCCGATGGTCGGTTGTCTCGCCGGCCGTGCCGGTCAGGACGTGCTGGCGGACTGCCCACTGTGGTCGGCTGGCCGGGTGTCGTGCCCGGGGCGGGTGGTCAGCACCTGGGGCCCGGCTTCGGTGATCGCGACGGTGTGCTCGGAGTGGGCCGTGCGGGAGCCGTCCGCGGAGCGGATCGTCCACCCGTCGTCGTCAAACCTGATCTTGTCGGTGCTCCGGCAGAACCACGGCTCGATCGCGATCGTCAGGCCGGGCTTGAGTGTCATGCCCCGGCCGGGGCGGCCCTTGTTGGCGACGTGTGGGGCCTCGTGCATGGTGCGGCCGATGCCGTGCCCACCGAACTCGTTGTTGACCTGGTAGCCGTAGCTGTGGGCGACCTCGCCGATGGCGGCGGAGACGTCGCCGAGCTGGTGGCCCGGCTGTGCGGCGTCGATGGCGGCGGCCAGCGCGACCTCGGTGGCCTCGATCAGCGTGAGGTCTTCCGGGGCGGGGGTGCCGACGATGACCGACAGCGCCGAGTCGGCGACCCAGCCGTCGATCCCGACCGCCATGTCGATGCTCAGCAGATCGCCGTCGCGCAGGACGTAGTCGTGCGGCAGGCCGTGCAGCACCGCGTCGTTCACCGAGAGGCACAGGACGTTGCGGAACGGGCCGCGGCCGAACGACGGCGCGTAGTCCCAGTAGCAGGACTCGGCGCCCCGCTCCTTGATCCGACGGCGGGCGTGGTGCTCAAGGTCCATCAGGTTGACCCCGACGTCGGCGACCTCGCGCAGATCTGCCAGCAGCTCACCGACGAACTGGCCGGTCACGGCCATCCGTTGGATTTCCTCCGGGGACTTAAGCTCGATCACGACCAACCCTCCCTGTCCGTAGCGGTATATTTATACCACGCCTCGGTGCGTCGCCCGGATGGCGTTGCTGGTCCGCCACGGCAGATCTATCCTGCTCACATGGTTCGGCCACCGCTCACCCCCGCGCAGATTGCCGCGGGCCAACGTCTCGGCGCGGCGCTTCGGGTCGCACGGGGTGGCCGTCCCCTCGTCGAGGTGGCACTGGCGGCCGGCATCTCGCCGGAGACGCTCCGCAAGATCGAGGTGGGTCGGCTCCCGGCACCCGCGTTCGGCACTGTGGTCTGCCTCAGCGAGGTCCTCGGCGTCCCGCTCAGCGACCTGGCCGAGGTGTGGCTGGCCGACCTGCGCGTCCGTGAGGCGTCCTGACCGAGCGCCCGTCCCCGCTGCGCGGCTGTGCGGCGTGCCGGAGCGAGCGTCAGCGGGGCCGGCTGGTCAGCCGCGCGAGCGCGGCAGGCAGCACTTCTTGTACTTGGTGCCCGATCCGCACCAGCAGGCGTCGTTGCGCCCGGGCGGCCAGGCCCGTAGGTCGGGCCCGGTGAGCGAGTCGGCGTACTCGTCCTGGGTCTCCTCGTCGGTGGGGTCGTCGCCCCCGCGTTCGGCGAAGGCCGCCAACCCGGCGACGGAGCCGACGACCACGCCCAGGTCGGCGCCGCCCAGCCCGGACGCGTCGACGAGGGCGCGCTCGGTCTGGGCGCGGTGCTCGTCCCAGCTGGCGGGGTAACTGTCGGCGAGCGCGGGCCAGCGCAGCAACAGCGCGTTGAACTCCGCCCGCGGCCAGAACAGCAGCGTCGCGGGGCCGTCGTCGAGCGCGTCGAGCGCGTGGTTGCTCGCGGCGCGCAGCCGGTCGGCGAGGTTGTCGTACTCGTCGTGTGGCAGGCCCAGCCCTTCCCGCAGGTGGTGCCGCCGCTGGGTCAGGCCGTAGATCATGGCCGCGGCCTCGTCCTGGGCGTCCTCGGACTCGTGCTGCTTGTCGCGGGTGCGGGCCAGGATCGCGTCCAGCGCCTCGGTCAGCCACTGCACCGCCAGCTCGGGGTGACCGGCGTCGGCAAGCTCGTCGACCAGGTAGGTGGCGTTGGGATTGGTCTCCAACAGTGGGCGCAGGGCGGTCAGCTCGGCCATGCCCTCGTCCGTGCGGCCGAGGCGCAACAGCAGACCGGCGCGCACCGACCGGGCGTACGCGTCCTCGTCGGGTTGTTCGGCGATGGCACGGGTGGCCAGCGCGAGCGCGTCGGCCAGGTCGCCCGCCGTCGCCAGGATGTCCGCGGCGACGAGCAGGGCGTACCCGGTGTCGTCGGGGTCGGCGATCCGTCCCTCGTCGACCGCGCGCACCAGCTCGGCGATCAGGGCGGCCGGATCCGGGCTCGTGGGGCCCAGCGCACCGATCTCCTCGATGCGGTCGGCGGTCAGCAGTTCGGGCATGGCGGCATCCTGAAGCAGGGGAGTGGTGGACGGGCGCGAGGCGGCCAGCGTACTCCGGGACACGGCGAAGCCCGGGCGGCGAACCGCCCGGGCTCCGCCGTGGGTCAGCGGGTCGCCGGCATGGTGGCGAACTCGCCGGCTAGCTCCGACTCGATGATCGTCGCGGGGGACGGCCGGCGACCGGCCGACGCCCGCCGGGCGGACGGGACGGCGAGAGCCGCGAGCGCGGCGGCCAGCGCGATGGCCGTGAGAACGAGAAACCCGGTGGTGAAGCCGGCCTCCCGGGGCAAACCGTTGGCCTGCGGGTGCGCGGTGATCACACCGCTGACCACCGCGGCGCCGATGGCGCCTCCGATGGTGCGGATGTTGGCGTTCATGCCGGTCGCCACGCCGGTCTGGCTGGCCGGCACGCTGGCGACGATCAGGTTGGCCATCGACGCGAAGGCCAGTCCGATGCCGAGGCCGACGAGGCCGCCGGCGATGCCGACCTCCCAGCGGGTGTCGTGCGCCGCGGCGAGCATCGCCGAGGCGGCCACGTTGAACGCGGCGCCGGTGGCGAGCTGCGCCTTGGCGCTGAAGACCGCCTGGAGTCGGCCGGCGATCAGGCCGGCGACGAACATCGCGACGAGCATCGGCAGCATGAGCAGACCGGCCTGGCTGATGCTCGCGCCGAAGCCGTAGCCGGCGGCGGTCGGGGTCTGCACGAACTGCGGGAGGAACGCGTACACGGAGAACATCGACGCGCCGTAGAGCAGGGCGACCAGGTTGGTGGTCCAGACTCCGGGCAGGCGCATCATCCGCATGTCGATGAGTGGGTTCTTCGACCGCAGTTCGGCGACCAGCCAGCTGACCAGCAGCAGCACGGCGAGCGCCAGCAGGCCGAGCACCCGGGTGGAGGTCCAGCCCCAGGTCGCGCCCTGGCTGATCGGCAGCAGCAGCGCCACCAGCCAGCCGGAGAGCAGCAGCGTGGCCCGCCAGTCGATGCGCCCGGGGGTCCGGACCGGCGACTCGGGGACGAACAGGTGGGCGGCCACGGCGGTCAGCCCGACCACGACCATCGGGATCCAGAACAGCCAGCGGTAGTCGAGCGTGGTGACGATCGGGCCGGCCAGCACGATGCCCAGCCCACCGCCGACGGCGACGATCGCCGAGATGGCGGCCACCGCCGTGGAGACCCGTGCGGCCGGGAACTCGTCGCGGATGATGCCGAACGACAGCGGGAAGACCGCTCCGCCGATGCCCTGTACGACCCGGGCGAGGATGAGTACGCCGATGTTCGGCGCGATGGCGGCCAGCAGGCAGCCGAGCGCGAGTGCGGCGAGCGAGACGACGAGCATCCGCTCCTTGCCGACCATGTCACCGACCCGTCCGAGGATCGGTGTGAAGATCGACGCGGAGAGCAGGTAGGCGGTGAGTACCCAGGTGACTGTGTTCTGGGAGGTGTGCAGATCCTGCTGGATGGTGGGTAGCACCGGGGTGATCAGCGACTGGAGCATCGCGAAGAACCCGGCACCGGCCGCGAGCACGGTGAAGGTGAGCCGACGCGAGCCGCGTCGGGAGGTTGTTGCCACGAGAGAGAACTCCCTGATTACGTACTGAGCCCGTCGTTTGCGACGGGCAGGGCTGTCGGGTCCGGGCGATCGGGGTGGCCAGGCGGCGATCGGGCAGATCCCGAGGTAAGCTAACCGGAGGCAGGCCTCCGGGGGTTCCGGAGGGGTGCCTCCACTAAGTTAGCGGAGGGATGCCTCCGGATGCAACCAGGGTGAGGTGACGCACGTCATGACCAGCGCGGGGCAGGCGCCCGAGGTCTTCGCCCGACGGCCCAAGCGGGCCGATGCGCGGCGTAACTACGACGCGCTGATCGCGGCGGCGCGCGAGGCGTTCGCCGAGAACGGTGCCTCCGCCTCCCTGGAGGACGTCGCACGACGGGCCGGGGTGGGCATCGGCACGCTCTACCGCAACTTCCCCAGCCGACGGCACCTGTTCGAGGCCGTCTACGTCGAGGAGGTCCGGGCGCTCAGCCGCTCGGCCGAGGACCTGGCCGAACTGCCCCCGTGGGACGCGCTTGTCGCCTGGCTGCACCGCTTCGTCGCGTACGTGGCCACCAAACGGGCGCTCGCCGAGCAGTTGTTGCAGGACTCGGAGATCTTCACCAGCTGTCGGACGGAGATCTACGCCGCCGGCGAGCCGCTGTTGCGCCGCGGCCAGGATGCCGGAGTGGTCCGGGCCGACATCGGCTTCGACGACGTGGTGCGACTGATCAGCGGCCTCACCATGGGGCAGTTTTCCTCACCCGGGCAGCGCGACCGGGTGCTCGGCGTCGCGTTGGACGGCCTGCGCGTCACAGTGCGCTGACCCGGCCTCAGCGGTCGACCAGCAGCAGCCACTCGTCGTCGAACCGTTGCACCACAGTGCCCGCCGGCCAGCGGTGACCCAGGTCGACAACCGCCCGGGCCTGGTCGACGTACGGTTGCTGGCTGAACTGTGCGTCGCGGAAGCTGGCCATGCTGTGGAACCAGGCCCGGCCGAAGTTCGCGGCGTCGGTGAAGCGGGCCCCGTCGAACAGCGCCTCGGCGCCGAACACCGTCCAGCGGAACGCCACCATGTGCCGGAAACGCACGGAGTGGAAGTCGGCCGAGGCGCCGAACTCGGTGTGCTCCATCGACAGGGCGCCGTCGAAGACGCTCTCCTGGAACGTGGTGGTGTCCGCGAAGCGGGTCGCGTCGAAGCTTGTCGGCTGACCGAAGGTCGCCCGCCGAAACGACGTCGGGCCGGCGAAGCTGACTCGCTGGCAGGACAGGCCACCGGCGAAAGCGGTCCCGTCGAAGCTGGCCAGACCGCCGACGCGAGCGCCGTCGAGCATGACCTCGCCGTCGGCGGCGAGCCCCTCGAAGGTCACGTCGCCGAAGGACGCCGCCCCGAGCAGGAGACGCCCCCGGGCTGTCGCGCCCGCGAAGGTGGTCGTGCCGGTGAACGCCGCCGCCGTGAAGTTCGCGTCGACGAGTGTGCACCCCGAGGCGTCGAAGTCGACGAGCGTGGCACCGGTCAGGTCGAGCGTCAGCTCCGGCCAGTGGGCCGCGTCGTCCGCGCGCAGGTGCCCGGTGAGCACGCGCTGCGCGGTGCGCCGGACCTCCGTCTCGCGCGTTTCGCCGTCCGGTGCCGGCATCCGCAGGTACGCGCAGAGCACCGCCGCGATCGTCGGGCGCTGCCCCGGATTGTCCTGACCGAGGCGCTCCAGCGCGTGCAGGCCGCCGAGGCGTACCGCCGCGCTGTCGTTGCCGAGCAGCTCGACGGCCCGGGTGTAGAGCTCGGTCAGCCGGCGCTCGGCCGCGTCGTGTTCGGCCGCCCCGGCCTGGCGGTCCTGCTGGCGCTGCGCCGCCTCGGCCACCGCCTCGGCGTGCGCCTGCACCCGGTCCCGGTGCGCCTGGTCGCGGGCAGCGACGCGCTCCTGGTGCCGTTGCGCGCGTTCGGCGATCCACTGACGGCGGGCGGCCAGCAGCAGGGCCAAACCTCCGCCGGTGCCGGCGACCACTGTCAGACCGGTGCGGATCGCGTCGATGCGCAGCGTGGCCCGGGTGTCCGCCTGGCTGGCCCGGTCGGCCTCGGTGAGCAGCAGGCCCAGCACCAGCCAGCCCAGGGCGGCGGCGACAAGCAGGCCGACAAGCACCAGCCACCAGGGCATCACCCGTAACTGGCGCTCGGGAGGTTCGTCGGCGACCACTGCCACAGCATGCCATTCACGGTCACCGTCCGGAGGGTGTGTCACGGGCTGTCGGTGCACTGTGGAGTTCGTGCGGGTGGTCCCGACCGGACCACCCGCCCGGGGGTGCGACGGCGAATGTCGGGTGCGTGACGTTCCTGGGAAAGGGGGTGCCGGACGACAAACGTGCTCGATAGCCTGCTGCCGCTGTCCAATCGCGACAGACGTGACGTCCCGGAGGAGCAGCGCGCATGACCGAGCCGCACACCGTGCCGCCGGAGGGCACCCCGCCGACAGTGCCGCAGCTCGACGTACGGGCGGCCGAACCGCCAGCGAGCGCAGCACCGCCGTCGACCGGGGGGTTCGCCGACCGGCCGCCCGGCTACCCCAGCGCGCTGCTCTGGCTGCGCGCCGGGATCCTGCGGGACTGGCGGGGCGTGCTCGGCGCGTTCGTCGCCACCTGGTTCTACCTGCCGGTCGCGCTGCTCCTGGCGTTCTGGAGCGGTCTCGTCTTCGCCGTGATCGGCCTCTTCGCCGGCGGGTTGGGCGCCGATGACCAGGTGCCCCAGGTGTTGCGCGACGCCCCGCTGATCGGCTCCCTGCTGGAGGCGTTCCTGACCCGCTCCGGCGGGGTGCTCGGCGGGATGGCCGGCTTCGCCGCAGGCTTCCTGGTCGGCTTCCTCACCGTGTTCGTGGTGCCCTGGCTGGGCGCCGAGAACGGGGTGCTCACGGTGGCCACCGGTCTGGCCGGCACGGTGGCCGCGGCGGCGCTGATCGGGCTGCTCTACACCCTCTACCGGGTGCTGCTGGAACCGCGCCTGCTGGTCGTCTCCGGTGCCCGCCAGCCCAGCCGCCGGGAGTACGCGCGGCTGCGCCCCGTGCTTGACGAGTGCGCCCGGCGCCTCGGCCTGCCCAGCGTGCCCCGGCTGCTGATGGAGGACGACCCGGTCCTGAGCAACGCCCGCACGTACGCGCGGCACGTGGTGGTCACCACCGCCGTGCTGACCGAGCCGGACGACGAGGTCGCCGCGCTACTCAGCCACGAACTTGTGCACTGGCGCACCGGCGACGAGATCACCAGCGCCTTCGTCCGTGGGGTCGGCCTGCCGCTCACCCTCGCGCACGCCCTGCCGACCTGGCTGATGCGGACGTTCCCGCACCCGGGCACCAACTTCGTGGTCTTCCTGTTCTTCTGGCCGGTGCTGCTCACCATGCGCTACGTGGTGCTGCCGCTGCACGCCCGCGACGTGCGGGCTGCCGAATACCGGGCCGACCTCGGCGCCGTGCTCACCGGGCACATCGACGGCATGCGGCGCGTGCTGGAGCGGCGGCTGTCCTTCGAGACCGGCCGCAGCGGCTGGGACGAGGCGGTCTGCGCCACCCACCCGCCGCACGAGCTCCGGCTCGACGCCCTGGAGCGGGCGTCGGTCGCCGGGGTGTCCGCCGGAGCGGACCAGCCGGTCACCGCCGAGCGGCTGTTCGGCCACTCCGGTCCGGTCGGCACCCGGCGCACCTGGCTTTTGGTCGGCGCCCTCCTGCTGGCGGCCTGCGTCGGCACCGGCGGGCTCGGCGTGGTGCAGTGGGCGTTCTTCCGACCGCAGGCGACGATCGACGGATATTTCTCCGCGCTCGCCGACCGGGACAGCGACGCCGCCCTCGGCTTCCTCAACTATCCGATCGGTGACGCCGACCGCAAGCTGCTCGGCCAGCTGCTGCGCGGCGAGGGCTACCGGCCACCTACCGACATCGACATCACCAAGCTGGAACGCAACGGCGACCGCGCCGACGCCACTGTCACCTACCGGTTGGCCGGCGAGCGACGCACCGCCGGTGTCACGCTGCACCGCGCGGACGAGGCCACCGCCGGGCTCTTCCACGGCTGGCGGTTGAGCGGTGGCCTGACCTCGCTCGACACCCCGTTCGCCGGCCCCGGCGCGCAGCTCAACGGCGTGGCGCTGCCGGGCGCCGCCGACGGGCCCGCGGTGCTGCTGCTGCCCGGTGAGTACGCCGCGACCGGCCCGGCCAGCGCGCTCAGTGAGACGCCGGGGGAGACCGTGGCGGTCGGCCCGGAGCAGGGCAGCGCGACCCTCCAACTGGCCCCGGTGCTCAAACCGGCCGCCGGCGAGGCCGTCCAGGCCCAGGTCCGCGCGTGGTTGGACGAGTGCGCCAAGCAGACGGTCGCCGCACCGCCGGGCTGCCCGTTCCGCTACTACGGGGGCTCCGCGCAGAAGGTCACCTGGAAGATCCTGGAGTACCCGCAGATCACCGTCGAACTGACCGACCCGGCCAGCGCGCGGGTCGCCACCCCGAACGCGACCCAGGGCAAGGTGCAGGTAAGCGGCACCAACACCTACTTCGGTGGCGACTCACCGTTCACCGACGAGGACGAGTTCACCGTCACGGGCACCGCCACCGCCGACGGGGACACCGTCACCTTCCGCCCCACCACCAACTGACCGGGAGAGACAGTGACCGACAGCGACTCCGTCGCGCGACACCCCGTACGGCTGACCATCAGTCCGCGGCACCGGCAGCCGCCGCCGATCAGCCTGCTCGACTGGATCCGGCGCAACCCGCAGTACCAGCCGGTGGTCCGCCAGGCCGGCGGCGGCGGGGGTCGGCCGGGCTTCACCGACGCGGTCCTCATCGCGGTGCTGGCGCAGGGGCTGCTCCCGGGCCTGTTCAACCTGTTGCAGTCCTGGGTCGACCAGCAGCGCACCGAGGCCAGCGTCCGGATCCAGGCCGGGGACACCGAGGTGGAACTACAGGTGAGTGGACGCACCGACTCGGCTCGCCTGCTGGCCCAGGCGACCGAGGCGCTGCGGGCCGCCCGGGAGCCTGGCCCGGACACCGCCGACTGAAACCGGCGGTGTCCGCACCGGCCGGTCAGCTCGCCTTGGCCAACGACTCGAATTCGTCGTCGGTGAGCCGCACGTCGGCCGCGCCCACGTTCTCCTCCAGGTGCGCCACCGAGGACGTACCGGGGATCGGCAGCATCACCGGCGAGCGGCGCAGCAGCCAGGCCAGCGCGAGCTGCGCGGGCGACGCGCCGTGCTCCGTGGAGATCGCGTCCAGCGGGCCGCCCGGCTTGGCCAGCTCACCGGTGGCGATCGGGAACCACGGGATGAACGCGAGGTCGTTGCGCTCGCAGTACTCGAGCACGTCCTCGGCGCTGCGGTTCGCGAGGTTGTACAGGTTCTGTACGGAGGCGATGTCGGTGATCGCGCGGGACTCCTCGATCTGCGCGACGCTCACCTCGGACAGCCCGATGTGCCGGATCTTGCCCTCCTGCCGCAACAGCGCCAGCTCACCCAGCTGATCGGCGAGCGGCACCTTCGGGTCGATCCGGTGCAACTGGTAGAGCGGAATCGCGTCCAGGCCGAGGTGCCGCAGGCTCAGCTCACACTGCTGGCGCAGGTACTCCGGGCGACCCAGCGCCCGCCAGTCGCCCGGCCCGGAGCGGCTCAGCCCGGCCTTCGTCGCGATGACCAGGTCGTCGGCGTACGGGTGCAGCGCCTCCCGGATCAGCAACTCCGAGACGAACGGCCCGTACGAGTCCGCTGTGTCGATGAACGTCACGCCCAGCTCGACGGCCCGGCGCAACACCCGCACCGCCTCGGCCGGGTCCTTCGGGTCGCCCCAGACACCGGGCCCGGTGATCTGCATCGCCCCGTAACCGAGCCGGTTGACCGTGACGTCACCGCCGATCCGGTACGTGCCGGACGCCTTCGCGGGTTGCTCACTGATGTTTGTCGCCATTGGTAGATCATCCCCCGTGGCCCGGCCGGCACACCGGCTGTCGCCCGAGTGTGTGCGCGGCCACGTCATCCGCCCCGCCGGGACCAGTTGCCGGCAAGCGCCCGGTACGGCCCGGGCGTACGTGCGACGCTGGCGGGGCCGGTGCCGTTCGGCGCGACGGCGGAGGGAGCACCCATGGCGGGAGTGCCGCAGGTCAACTTCGCGCTCGACACGTACGAGTGCATCGTGATCTACCCCGGCGCGGCCGGCCGGGTCCTGCCCGCCGAGACCGTGCAGCGGTTGCAGTCGGAGCACGCCGAGCACATGCAGGCGTTGCAGCGCAGCGGCATCATCCTGGTCGCCGGCTCGATCGACGGGCCGGCCAGCAACCCGGAGCCGCCGATCGGCTTCGGGCTGGCCCGCACCGGCAGCGTCGACGACGTCCGCAGCGTGCTGGAAGCCGACCCGGCGGTGCAGGCCGGGCTCTACCGGGTGGACGTGCTGACCTTCCTCTGCCCGGCCGGGTCGCTGGAGTTCCCCCTGATCAAGACCGAGAGCTGAGCTGTCGCCCAATCGACGGTTGTCGTGATGGCGACGGCGCTCGGCGGTGTGCCGGTGTTACTGTCGCGCCCTGCCAGGGCCGCCGCCGGGGCGCACCCGGAAGCGCGGGGTCGGGCCCCGGTCGAGGAGTCGCCATGATCTCCGCTACGACCCCCGTGACCTGCTCACCGCGGTGCCCACCCTGCCGCCGGAGGGACGCCCACGGTGAGCCTTCCCCGGGAGCACCCCGACGGCGCACCCCGGCGGAGGCGTACGATTCCCGGCGCGCGGTCGCCGTTGCCCGTCGCCACAACGTTCCCGGTGCGGTTCCGCCCGCCGGCCCGACGCGCACCGCGCGTCGTTGGACACATGTTCCGCTGCCTGCAATGGGTCGGCCCCGAGTCCGACCTGAAGGAGAGACTAGCCTGATGGGCGTGACACGCCGCGCGAAGATCGTCTGCACTCTTGGTCCCGCCACCTCGTCCCCGGAGCGCATCCGGGGTCTCGTCGAGGCCGGCATGAACGTGGCGAGGCTCAACTTCAGCCACGGCAGCCACGCCGACCACGAGGCGGTCTACCGACTGGTCCGGGAGGCGTCGGAGGCAGCAGGTAAGCCCGTCGCCGTCCTCGCCGACCTGCAAGGCCCCAAGATCCGGCTCGGTCGGTTCGCCGACGGCCCCCACGAGTGGCGCACCGGCGACTCGGTCGTGATCACCGGCGACGACATCCTCGGCACCAAGGATCGGGTCTCCTGCACCTACCGCAAGCTGCCGCAGGAGGTCAAGCCCGGCGACCGCCTGCTGATCGACGACGGCCGCGTCGCCGTCGAGGTCACCGACGTCACCGGCAACGACATCCGCTGCCTCGTCACCGAGGGCGGCCCGGTCTCCAACAACAAGGGCGTTTCGCTGCCCAACGTGGCGGTCAGCGTGCCCGCCATGTCGGACAAGGACGCCGAGGACCTGCGCTTCTCCCTCGGGCTCGGGGTCGACCTGGTCGCGCTCTCCTTCGTCCGCTCGGCCGAGGACATCAAGCTCGTCCACAACATCATGGCCGAGGAGGGCGTGTTCCGCCCGGTGCTGGCCAAGGTCGAGAAGCCGGAGGCGGTGGATCACCTGGAGGCCATCGTGCTGGCCTTCGACGGCGTCATGGTCGCCCGCGGTGACCTCGGTGTCGAGATGCCGCTGGACGAGGTCCCGCTGGTGCAGAAGCGCGCCGTGCAGCTGTGCCGGGAGAACGCCAAGCCCGTCATCGTGGCCACCCAGATGCTCGACTCCATGATCGAGAATTCCCGCCCCACCCGGGCGGAGGCCTCCGACGTCGCCAACGCCGTGCTCGACGGCGCGGACGCGGTGATGCTCTCCGGCGAAACCAGCGTCGGCAAGTATCCGGTGCTCACCGTCAGCACCATGGCCAAGATCGTGACGACCACCGAGGCCGGTTCCATCGGGGTGCCGCGGTTGCAGCACGACCCGCGGACCCACGGTGGCGCCCTCACCGTCGCCGCCTCGTCGATCGCCCGCGCCATCAACGCCAAGGCCCTGGTCGCCTTCTCGCAGACCGGTGACACCGTCCGACGGCTGTCCCGCCTGCACTGCGACCTGCCGCTGCTGGCGTTCACGCCGGTCCCCGAGGTGCGCGACCAGCTCGCCCTCACCTGGGGCGTGGAGACCTTCCTGATGCCGTTCGTGCAGCACACCGACGACATGTTCCGCCAGGTCGACCAGGCGCTACTCGGCCTCGACCGGGCCAACCCCGGTGACTACGTGGTGATCGTGGCGGGCAGCCCGCCCGGCACCCCCGGCTCGACCAACACGCTGCGCGTACACCAGCTCGGCTCGCTTGTCGACGCGGCGTCGGCGCGGGCGCTGCAGTGAGCGACGGTCGGGTCGCGGTCGGCCAGGCGGCGGTCGACCAGCTGCTGGAAGTGCTTGACCTCGACCCGACCGGGGCCATGGCCTTCCGGGGGATGAGCCCCCCGGTCGGCCCACAGCGGGTGTACGGCGGCCAGGTCGCCGGTCAGGCCCTGGTCGCCGCCGGCCGCACCGTCGACCCGGAGCGGTTCGTGCACTCGCTGCACGGCTACTTCGTCCGCCCCGGCGATCCGGTCGAGCCGATCGCGTTCCAGGTGGAGAACATCCGCGACGGCCGGTCCTTCTCGGTCCGCCGCGCGGTCGCCCTCCAGCACGACAAGCCGATCTTCTTCATGTCGGCGTCGTTCCAGCGGGCCGAGGAGGGCCTGGACCACCAGGTCACGGCCCCGCTCGACGTGCCGCCGCCGCAGGACGTCCCGACGATGACCGACCGACTCTCCCGGTACCCGGAGCGGCTCGGCATCTGGGGGCAGATCCCGCGGCCGATCGACGTCCGCTACGTCGGTGAGCCCGGTTGGGTCCGTCCCGGCGACCGGCCGGCCGACCCGCACCAGCGCGTCTGGATGCGCATCGACGGCAAACTGCCTGACGATCCGCTGCTGCACGCCTGCGCGCTCACCTACGCCTCGGACCTCACCCTGCTGGACTCGGTGCTCTCCGCACACGGCGAGGTCTGGGGGCCGGGTGGGCTGGTCGGCGCGAGCCTGGACCACGCGCTCTGGTTCCACCGGCCGTTCCGGGCCGACGAGTGGTTCCTCTACGACTGCCTGAGCCCGTCGGCGTCCGGCGCTCGCGGGCTGGCCACCGGCCGGATGTTCACCACCGACGGCCAGCAGATCGCCAGCGCCGTCCAGGAGGGTCTGCTGCGCCGGGTGGGCGCCTGACGCCGACGCGGCGTCCCCGCCAGTCCCCGGGTGGTGCTCGCGCCGCTCAGGCCTGGTGGATGGCCTCGCCGGCGATCTCGATCTGCACCGTCTTGCCGACCAGGACCCCGCCGCTCTCCAACAGCACATTCCAGAGCAGGCCATAGTCTTCGCGGTCGATCTCGGCAGTCGCGCTGAATCCGAAGATGTTCTGCCCGTACGGATCACGACGGGCGCCCCCGAAATTCACCTCCAGGTCGACGGCCCGGGTGATTCCTTTCACTGTCAACTCACCGGTCAGCACGAATCGCCCGGGTGTGCCCTCGGACTGCGGCGGGACAATCGGACTCCGGCCGCGTCCACCGAGCCGGTGGTTGCGCAGGCGGGCCCATTGAAAGATGGGCGCCTCCTGGCCCTGCCATTTGATTCCGGTGCTTCGATATTCGAGGGTGGGATAGCGTTCCACATCGAGGAAGTCGGCACTCTTCAGATGGGTGTCCCGGTCGATGCTGCCGGTGGTGATACTCGGCGCGGAGACGGTCGCCGTCACCGCCGAGAGCAGCGGATCCTCCGCCACGACGATCTGCGCGGTCGCCTCGGCGAACTCGCCACGCACCGGGCTCACCATCATGTGCCGGGACAGGAAACCGATCCGCTTGTGCGCCTGATCCAGAAGATAGGTGCCGGCCACCGGGATGGTCATGCCATCCCAGGTGCGTGTGGCGATATCGGTCATCGTGTTGCCTTCCCCCGATGTGTATCAATGTGCTTCCCGGCGCCGCTGCGGTGGTCTGGCGATCGCGCCCCCGCCCAGCATAAGGACGCCCCACACCGGCATTCCGTCACCCACCTTAACGGTGGATCATGGCGCGCTTTGACTGGTCCTCGTCGACGTCCGGAACCGACGTGAATGGCACGCCTTTCATCGATGCTTATTCGATCGGCCGAGGGTCGCCCGTCCGGCCGGTTGAGCGGGGGCTAACCTTGCCGACATGCGCCTCTCCGCCCGGGTCGACTACGCCCTCCGCGCGGCCGCCGAGCTTGCCGCGACGGCCAGTGGTCCTGGGCGCGGCCGGCCCGTCACGGCCGACCAGATCGCCCGTGCCCAGGAGATCCCGCCGAAGTTCCTGGAGAGCATCCTGCTGCAACTGCGTCGGGGTGGCATCGTGCACGCCCAGCGCGGCCCGGAGGGTGGCTACTGGTTGGCCCGCCCGGCCGAGGAGATCTCACTCGCCGAGGTGATCCGGGTGATCGACGGACCGCTTGCCCACGTTCGCGGGCAGCGCCCCGAGCAGCTCGGCTACCACGGCCCGGCGCGTGCCCTCCAGGAGGTCTGGATCGCACTACGGGCCAGCGAACGGGAGATCCTGGAGCTGGTGAGCGTCGCCGACGTGGCCGCTGGCACGCTGCCCGCGCGGATCACCGAGCTGGTCGCCGACCCGCGCGCCTGGATCTGAGCGCAGGCTTCCAACCCCGGCCCGGGTGCCCGTCCCGACCCGGCCGGTCCGCGTGCGGCCGGCCAGCCCCGCCCGGCCGGCCTGCCCGTCTGCCCGGCCCACCCGTGCCCGGGTGTCCGCCGTGGCCCGCGCCATGCCTGGCGCACGGTTCGCACTGACCGCGTCGCGTCGCATCGGCGGCGTCCCATCCACCGATCTGAGGCTTGACCCCGGGCCCTCGGTGCCGCATTGTCGACCAAGTCGATAGGAGATGCCGAAAACTCAGGGGGCGCTCGTGCGCAAGCTGCTGGTTCTCGCTCTGGTCGGGCTCGTCGCGCAGCTGATCGACGGCTCGCTCGGCATGGCGTACGGGCTGACCTCGTCCACTCTGCTGCTGGTCGCCGGGGTCGCCCCGGCCGCCGCCTCGGCCTCGGTGCACCTGGCCGAGATCGGCACCACGCTCGCCGCCGGTGTCGCGCACTGGCGCTTCGGCAACGTCGACTGGCGGGTGGTCTCCCGCATCGCCCTGCCCGGCGCCATCGGTGCCTTCGTCGGTGCCACAGTGCTCAGCTCGATCTCGACCGAGGCCGCCGCGCCGTGGATGGCCGGCATCCTCTTCACGCTCGGCGCGTACCTGCTGGTCCGCTTCGCCCGACCGCTGCGCACCGACCGGGCCGGCGGCCGGCTCCGCGGACGTTTCCTCGGCCCTCTGGGCCTGGTCGCCGGCTTCGTCGACGCCACCGGCGGCGGCGGGTGGGGCCCGGTGGCCACCCCGGCACTGCTGGTCTCCGGCCGCATGGAGCCCCGCAAGGTGATCGGCTCGGTGGATACCGCCGAGTTCGTGGTGGCCGGTGCGGCGAGTGTCGGCTTCCTGATCGGGCTGGGTTCCGAAGGGTTCCTGTTGCCGACCGTCGCCGCGCTGCTGATCGGCGGGCTCATCGCCGCCCCGCTGGCCGCCTGGCTGGTGCGCATCGTGCCCGCCCAACTGCTCGGCGCGGCGGTCGGCGGCGTGATCGTGCTGACAAACGCCCGCACGCTGATCCGCTCCGCCGGACTCGACGGCCCGGTCCGCCCGGTCACGTACGCCCTGTTGGCCGCCGGCTGGTTGGCCGCCCTGGTGTTTGCCGTGCGCGCCCTTCGCCGCACCCGCCGGGCCCGCGCCGAGGTCGCCAAGGCCACCGAGGCCACCGTAAGCGCAAGATCGCGGCCGTCCAGCCTCGTCGATCATGGAGTTATGGCGCCTGACGTGCGGTGATCCGGGCACTTTGTCACCCACCACGATTCCATGATCGACGAGGCAGGAACAACGATCGTCGATGTTGCGGGACGGAAAGCGCTTGCCTTACGATGCGCGGGGAGTCGGATCCGCGGGTGCCAGGGCGTTCACCCCCGATCAGATCGCCGTCCGCCGCCGCAGCGGCGGGACGGGTCCACCGCGCGTTCCGGGCCGGGCCGGTGGGCCGCCGCGATCACCTGCGGATCCTCGGAGGCAGTGCATGCACCCGTCCAGACATCGGCTGATCCTGCTCGCCGGAACGACGGCGGCCGCCGTCGTGGCCGGCACGCTCGGCACGGTGGTCGCCTCGGCCGCCGCTGTCGGCTGCCGGGTCGACTATCAGATCACCAACCAGTGGCAGGGCGGCTTCGGCGCCAACGTCACGGTCACCAACCTCGGCGACCCGGTCGACGGGTGGGCTCTCACCTGGTCGTACGCCGCCGGGCAGCAGGTCAGCCAGGCGTGGAGCGCCGCCGTCACCCAGTCCGGCGCCCAGGTCACCGCACGTAACGTCGACTACAACGCCGCCATCGCCACAAACGGCAGCGCCGGGTTCGGCTTCAACGCCTCGTGGACCGGCAGCAACCCGGTGCCGACAAGCTTCGCGCTCAACGGCACCACCTGCACCGGCGCGCCGGCCACCGACGGACCGACCACACCGGCACCGACCACGCCACCCCCGACCACCCCACCGCCGACCACGCCACCCCCCACCACGCCGCCACCGACCACCCCGCCACCGGCCGGGGCGAAACAGCTGGAGAACCTGGACCGAGGGTTGATAAGCGTTCGCTCCGGCAGCGGCAACCTGGTCTCCTGGCGACTGCTCGGCACCGAGACCTCCGGGGTGGCGTTCAACCTCTACCGGGGCTCGACCCGGGTCAACGCCAGCCCGATCACCGGCGCCACCAACTACCTCGACGACGGCGCGGCGGCCGGCTCGGCGTACACAGTGCGGGCCGTGGTCGGCGGCGTCGAGCAGGCGGCGTCGGCGCCGGCCCTGCAGTTCGGGGCGGGTTACCTGGACGTGCCGTTGCAGGTCCCGGCTGGTGGCACCACGCCCAGCGGGGAGACCTACACCTACAGCGCCAACGACGCCTCCGTCGGGGACCTCAACGGCGACGGCAGCTACGAGATCGTGCTGAAGTGGGACCCGTCGAACGCCAAGGACAACTCCCAGTCCGGCTACACCGGCAACGTCTACGTCGACGCGTACACCCTGACCGGCACCCGGCTGTGGCGGATCGACCTGGGCCGCAACATCCGCGCCGGCGCCCACTACACCCAATTCCAGGTGTACGACTACGACGGCGACGGCCGCGCCGAGGTGGCCATGAAGACCGCCGACGGCACCCGCTCCGGCACCGGTCAGCTCATCGGTTCGTCGTCGGCGGACTACCGCAACTCCAGCGGCTACGTGCTGTCCGGCCCGGAGTACCTGACCATGTTCAACGGCCAGACCGGCGCGATCGCCTCCACAGTCAACTACGACCCGCCGCGCGGCACTGTGTCGTCCTGGGGTGACTCGTACGGCAACCGGGTGGACCGGTTCCTCGCCGGCACCGCCTACCTGGACGGAGAGCGCCCCTCGCTGATCATGGCCCGGGGCTACTACACCCGCGCGGTCATCGCGGCCTGGGACTTCCGCAACGGCACGCTTACCAAGCGCTGGACGTTCGACTCGAACTCCTCCGGCAACGGCGCCGCCGCCGGCCAGGGCAACCACCAGCTCTCCGTGGCCGACGTCGACGCCGACGGCCGCCAGGAGATCGTCTACGGTGCCGCCACCATCGACGACAACGGTCGGCTGCTCTACTCCACGGGCAACGGGCACGGCGACGCCCTGCACGTCGGCGACCTCGACCCGGGCCGCGCCGGCCTGGAGGTGTTCAAGGTCGACGAGGACGCGAGCAAGCCCAGTTCCTGGTTCGCCGACGCCCGTACCGGTCAGATCCTCTGGTCCACGCCGGCCTCGGGTGACAACGGCCGGGGTGTCTCCGCGGACATCTGGGCGGGCAGCCCCGGTGCCGAGTCGTGGTCGTCGGCGGTCAACGGGCTGGCCAACACCAGGGGTCAGAACGTCGGCCGCAAGCCGTCCTCGGCGAACTTCCTCGCCTGGTGGGACGGCGACCCGGTGCGGGAGCTGCTCGACGCCACGAAGATCGACAAGTACGGCACCGGTGGCGAGACCCGGCTGCTCACCGGCAGCAACGTGGCGTCCAACAACGGCACCAAGTCCACGCCGGCGCTCTCCGGCGACATCCTGGGCGACTGGCGTGAGGAGGTGATCTGGCGGACCACCGACAGCCGGGCGTTGCGCATCTACAGCACACCCACCCCGACCAGCACCCGGATCTACACCCTGATGCACGACCCGCAGTATCGGGTGGCGATCGCGTGGCAGAACACCGCCTACAACCAGCCGCCACACCCGGGGTTCTTCATCGGCGACCAGATGGCCAGCCCACCCACCCCGAACATCTATCTACGTTGATCTGACCCCTGGTGGTCCCGACCGGGGTCGCCTAGGGTGGCAGGCACCGGGCCGCAGCCGCGGAATCCGCTCAGCTCCGGCCCGGTGCGCCACACCGCGGCATTCCCGACCCGTCCCGACCGGGAATGCCGTACCACCACCGGCACCAACATTAGGCAGCGTCGGGGTCGCTGGGGTGACGCTGACGTGAAGATCGTGTTTCATGCCTCCCGGCGCAGACCGCCCGCCACCTGCTCGGCGATCAACTCGTACGACCGCACCCGGTCGGCGACGTCGTAGACGAGCGTGGTCAGCATCAGCTCGTCCGCGCCGGTGCGCTCCACCAGCTCGGTGAGCTGCCGGCGTACGGTCTCCGGCGAGCCCATCGCCTGACCGTCGCGGCGTTGCAGGACGAACTCCCGCTCGATCTCGGAGTACGGGTACGCCGCCGCCTCGTCGGGGGTCGACAGCGGCTCCGGCCGTCCGGAGCGCAGCTTCAGGAACGACAACGCGCTCGGCCCGGCCAGCCACTCGGCCCGCTCGTCGGTCTCCGCGCACACCGCGTTGACCGCCACCATGGCGTACGGCTTGTCCAACCACTGCGACGGCCGGAAGTTCTGCCGGTACAGGGCCAACGCCGGCAGGGTGTTCGCCGAGCTGAAGTGGTGCGCGAAGGAGAACGGCAGACCGAGCAGGCCGGCGAGTTGGGCGCTGAACCCGCTGGAGCCCAGCAGCCACACGGCCGGCTGCTCGCCCCGACCCGGGGTGGCGACGATCTGCCCCGGCTTCTCCCCGCTGAAGTAGTTCATCAGGTCCGCCAGCTCGCGGGGGAAGCCCTCCGCGGACAGGCCCTCCATGGTGCGCCGCAACGCCAGCGCGGTCACCTGGTCGGTGCCGGGGGCCCGCCCGATGCCCAGGTCGATCCGACCGGGGTGCAGCGCCTCCAGGGTGCCGAACTGCTCGGCCACCACCAGCGGCGCGTGGTTGGGCAGCATCACCCCGCCCGAACCGAGGCGGATCGTCGACGTGTTCGCCGCCAGGTGCGCCAGCAGCACCGCGGGGGCCGAACTGGCGATCGCCGGCATGTTGTGGTGCTCGGCCACCCAGAACCGGCGGTAGCCCAACTCCTCGGTGCGTCGCGCCAACTCGGTGGTGGCTTCCAGGGCCGCGCCGACAGTGGTGCCCTTGGCGACCGGGGCAAGATCAAGAACAGACAACGGTACGGTGATCACACGCTTGGCCAACCCGTCGGCGGCCGGCTTTGTTCCGACCTGCGGATTTTCGTCGGCCAGCTCACCCGCTGCTCAGCCCATCCCGCGCGCCTGCTCGAAGATCAGACTGGTCTGGGTGTGCTGCACCACAGGGTCGACCGCGAGGTGGTCCAGCACGAAGTCGCGCAGCGCGTCACCGGACGCCGCCCGCACGTGCAGCACGTAGTCCTCCGCACCTGCCACGTGGAACACCGAGACCACCCCCGGCAGCCGCACCGACCGGGCCCGGAAGGCGTCCACCGCCGCCCGCTCGTGCGCGGTCAGCCGCACCGACACCAGCGCCTGCAACGGCAGGCCGAGCGCGGCCGGGTCCACCTCGGCGTGGAAACCGCGGATCGCGCCCCGCTCGCGCAGCGTCCGGGTACGGGTCAGACACGTCGACGGGGCCACCCCCACCCGCTCGGCGAGGGCGTTGTTCGGCAGCCGGCCATCGGCGGCCAACTCGGTCAGGATCGCGCGATCCACCTCGTCCAGGGCCGGGTACGGCCGCAGATCGTTCGGCGCAGGAGACATTCCGCCATCCTCGCCCGAATCCTGAACCGAAACCAGCGGCATCGACAGAATCATCTGCCGAGGCATTGCCTGTCGGACGGTAGATGTTCGACGCTACCGGCATGACAACGATGGACACCCGGGCCGTACACGCCGGTCGTGACGACCTCCGCACCCTCGGTGTGCACGTACCGCCCATCGACCTGTCCACCACCAACCCACTGCCCTCGGTCGAGGACGGCGGCGCCGCGTACGAACAACTCGCCACCGGTGGCACCCTGCCCAGCGAGGGCGGCGCCGTCTACCAACGGCTCTGGAACCCCACAGTCGCCCGGTTCGAAACCGCCCTCGCCGAGTTGGAGGGCACCGCGCAGGCCGTCGCCTTCGCCAGCGGCATGGCCGCCCTCACCGCCACGCTGCTCGCCGCCGCCCGCGACGACCGCCGGCACGTCGTCGCCGTCCGACCCCTCTACGGCGGAACGGACCACGTCCTCGCCACCGGCCTGCTCGGCACCACAGTCACCTGGGCCCGCCCCGACGAGGTCGCCGCCGCCATCCGCCCCGACACCGCGCTTGTCATCGCCGAGACGCCCGCCAACCCCACAGTCGACCTGGTCGACATCGCCGCCCTCGCCGCCGCGGCCGGCGACGTCCCACTGCTCGTCGACAACACCGTCGCCACCCCGGTCCTGCAACAACCCGCCCGGCACGGCGCCACCCTGGTCCTGCACAGCGCCACCAAGAGCATCGGCGGACACGGCGACGTCCTCGCCGGCGTCGTCGCCTGCGACGCCGACTGGGCCGCGCGACTCCGTCAGGTCCGCGCGGTCACCGGCGCGATCCTGCACCCGCTCGGCGGCTACCTGCTGCACCGCGGCCTACAGACCCTGCCGCTGCGGGTCCGCGCACAACAGGCCAGCGCCGAGAAGCTCGCCGGCTGGCTCGCCGACCACCCCGCCGTACACCGGGTGCACCACCCCTCGGTGCACGACCCGGCGGCGCTCGTCGGCCGGCAGATGGCCGGACCCGGCAGCCTGCTCGCCTTCGAGGTACGCGGCGGCGCTCCCGCCGCGGCGACCGTCGCCGGCGCCTGCCACCTCATCACCCACGCGGTGTCGCTCGGCGGCGTCGACACCCTCATCCAGCACCCGGCGTCGCTCACCCACCGCCCCGTCGACGGCGACGCGAAACCCGCGGCCGGCCTGCTGCGTCTCTCGGTCGGCCTGGAAGACCCCGAGGACCTGCGCGCCGACCTCGCCCAGGCACTCGACACGATCGCCTGATCAGCGCAGTTCGCGGTTGCCCAACACCCGGATCGGGGAACCCTGCCGAGCCACCCGCAGCATCGCCCGACCGATCCCGTCGGTAGTGGTGACCTGGTTCGGCAGCAACCGACGCAGCACCGGGAACAGCGGACGCGTCACCGCGTAGCCGATCCGGTAGCCGCGGATCCGCGACACCGCGCCGTAGGTCGGCTGGATGAACCCCGGACGCGCCGCGTAGCCGTTGGGCAGCAACTCCATGATCGCGTTCTCGGTACGGCCCTTGACCCGCGCCCACATCACCCGACCCCGACCCGACGAATCCGTCCCGACCCCCGAGACGTAGACGAAGGTGACCTGCGGGCTCACCTCGGCCAGCAACCGCGCCGCCGCGAGCGGGTAGTCGTAACTGACCCGGGTGTACGCGGCCTCGTCCAGACCCAGCGAGGACACCCCCAGGCAGTAGAAACACGCGTCCACGCCGGTCAGCTCGGCGCGGAGCGACGCCAACTCGCCCACGTCCGCGACTGTCAGCTCCCGCAGCTTCGGATCGTGCCGACCGGTCGGCCTCCGGCCGACGGTGAGCACCTCCCGCACGTCCTCGGCGAGCAGCGCCTCCCGCAACACACCCTGGCCGACCATGCCTGTCGCACCGAAGATGACCACCCGCATCAGCATCCACCCCTGTCGTCGACCACTCGGCTCATCCTGCTCGAAGGCGTGGTGTTCCGGACAACCGAGCGTCCCACCGGCGCGCCAGCGGGATCAGCACTTCGGGCCGACGTGCCGGTCCAGCGTGGCGACCGCGTCGCGTCGCGCCACCGACAGCGAGTTGCGCCGGTTCATCCGCCAGGCGACGCCCAGCAGGTCGAGGCCCCACTGGCAGAGCCGCATGATGTCGGCCGACTCGTTGACGAACATGTAGCGCGGATAGACGTACGCCTTGCCACGCACTGTCACCCGGTTGGCTGTTCGGCATCCGTCGGAGTGGAAGAGCCCGCGCAGGAAGCTGCCGGGATGGACTTCGAGAATCCGCCGTTGCCAGTCGGTCAGGACGATAGGTCGCTCGTGCTTCCTGCCCGGACCGTGCTGTGGCAGCAGGCACGGCCAGTGGGTGCCGTAACTCTGCACGCCGACGCAACCCTGTTTCTGGACCCGTTGCACCTTCGACGCCAGCACGGCTCGCATGGCCGTGTCGCACGCCTCGATCAACCCGGGCCACGCATGGGAACAGTAGATGCGCAGCACCGGGACGCGTGCCGCTGTCACCAGGTGGCCGTCGCCCAGGTAGAGACCGAGCAGGTAGGCGTAGGCGGCGAGGTCGGTCGGATTCTGGACATCCGGCCGGCACCGGAAGCACCGTAGCTCCGTGCCGCGCTTCACCGGCTCGGGTCGATCGACGCACCAGTGCCAGACCGTGGCATACGGCAACGAGAGCGTGCGAGCCACGGAGCGGACGGTGTGTCCGCGTGCGTGGAGAGCGCGGGCTCGTGCCCGTAACTGCGGTGGGTGCATCCGCACATCATCGAACAGGTGTATGACAAGGTGCCGGGAGCGGGATTCGAACCCGCAAGCCCTTTCGGGCAGAAGTGTTTGAGACTTCCGTGTATGCCGTTCCACCATCCCGGCGGGTGCCGCTTACTGTACCCGACTACTCTCATGCGGGAGCATGGGTGGTAGCCGTGCAGTGATCGATGGTGGGAGTGGCTGGTGGCTGAGATGCCGACGGATGCCGAGCGCAGGCGCGTGCTGATCGCCGAGGACGAGGCGCTGATCCGGCTGGACCTCGCCGAGATGCTTGTCGAAGAGGGTTACGAGGTGGTGGGGGAGGCCGGCGACGGTGAGACAGCCGTTCGCCTCGCCGAGGAGTTGAAGCCCGATCTGGTCATCCTCGACATCAAGATGCCGATCATGGATGGGTTGGCTGCCGCCGAGCGGATCGCCGGGGCCCGGATCGCGCCGGTGATCATCCTGACCGCGTTCAGCCAGCGTGATCTGGTGGAGCGGGCGCGGGCGGCAGGCGCGATGGCGTACCTCGTGAAGCCGTTCCAGAAGAGTGACCTGGTCCCGGCGGTGGAGATCGCGCTGTCGCGCTACTCCGAGGTCGCGGCCCTGGAGGCCGAGGTCGCGAGCCTGACCGACCGTCTGGAGATCCGCAAGGCGGTGGAGCGGGCCAAGGGCGCGTTGATGACCACGTACGGGATGACCGAGCCGCAGGCGTTCAAGTGGATCCAGCGCACGGCGATGGACCACCGGATGACCATGAAAGAGGTCGCCGAGCGGATCCTCGCGGAGACCGCCGGCGGCGAGGTGTCGCAGCAGCCGACCGTCTGATCGCTGTCAGGTGCTCGGCGGCGGGCGAACGGATCGATAGCATCACCCGCGTGTCGGTCCGACGTGTGGTCGCGGTGTCCGGAGTTGCCCTCACGCTGCTCGCGGGCTGCCCGTCCACTGAGGACCGGCGCCCGCCCGAACCGGTTCGCCCACGGTGGGCGTTGGCGGCTCTGCCGGTGCCCCCGGGTCCGCCGGGTCGGCTCATCGTTCGTGACGTGACCGCCTGTGCGGGTACGTGGTACGCGGTCGGTGCGGTGGGTGCGCCGGACGGCGCAACCCGGCCGGCGGCCTGGCGGAGCGTGGACGGCCAGGATTGGGCTCCTGTGCCGTTGCGACCGATCAGTTACTACGGCGAGCGGGCGATCCTCTACGCCGCCGGCTGCCACCAGGGCCGGATCGCCGTCATCGGCGCCCGCGCGGGTGGCGCGCACGGCAACCCACGGGTGCGGACGTGGCGGCCGGACACCGACGGTGCGTTGACCGAGGTGCCGGCGGAGTTCGAGCTGTACGGCGGACCGGACGCGGTGAGCGCGAGCCGCATCGCCGGTGGTGCCGCCGGATGGCTGATCGCGGGTGCCCGGACGGGCGGGGCGGCGGTGTGGCGTTCCCCGGATGCGGCCGGCTTCGCGTTGGTCGACGACGCTCCCGGGCTGGCAAGTGATTCGGGGCTGACCACCATCGCGACGGATGCGCTCGCGGTGCCTGACGGCTGGTTGGTCGGCGGCGCCGGTCGGCCGGCGGATCGGGCCGACCGTGATCCGTTCGTCTGGTCGTCGGCTGACGGTCGGGCGTGGACGCGCCTGGCGTTGCCGGCGACGGACGCGGACGAGATCGTGCAGCGTCTCGTCCGGGTGGGTGCCGTCGTGCACGCCCTCGGGGTGCGGGGGAGCGGCTTCCAGGCGTGGGCGTTTGAGCCCCGGGCCGGGTCGCCGGGGACGGCGACGGGTGCCGGCCAGTGGCGGGCGGTGGCCGGGTTCGGGGCGACCGGCACCGGCGCGGTGGCCGGGGTGGAGGCGGTCGCCGGCGGTGCTGGTGTGCTGCTGGCGATGACTGTGGCAGCCGATGGGCATCGGCTGTGGCGCTCCGCCGGGGACGGCGCGTCGTGGTTGCCGGTGGCGCTGCCGGCGGAAGTTTCCGCTGGTGGGGACACGTCGGCGGCGGTTACGGCGCAGGACGGTCGGATGGTTGTCACGATCGACGACGGGGTGGCGGCGAGACTGTGGTTCGCCCCTTCCGGGCCCGTCTGACGAGTTGTCGACACCCGCCGATGTGACATCTAAACGCGAAGTTCCCCGCCGCTGGTAACGGTTGAGTCAATGCCGCCTACGACACCTTACGGTGAGTAGTGCTTGTGGGATAACGTCCCGCCCCAGACCGGGTGAACGGTCCGGTCCGTTGTCGCCTCGGCGTTCTGCCAGGCGCCGGCGGGCTTCTGGACGGAGGAGGGTTCCAGCCTTGAGGCAAAACTTCGTGCGCGTCCTCGGCAGCGTCGCCATCTTGGCGCTTGTTGCCGGCGGCGCCAGCGCATGTAAGAAGGACGAGGGCACGTCGGAAGGTTCCGCCAACAAGGCGTGCGACCTCAAGATCGGTTTCTTCGGTGCGCTCTCCGGCGCCGACGCTGGCCTGGTCACCCCGATGAAGCAGGGTGCCGACCTGGCCGTGGAGAAGTACAACGCGGAGAACGCGGACTGCAAGGTCACCGTTCAAGCGTTCGACTCGCAGGGCAAGGCCGACCTGGCCGGTGGCCTCGCGACCAGCGCGGCGGCCGACACGAAGATCGTGGCGATGGTCGGCCCGGCGTTCTCCGGTGAGAGCGAGGTCGCGCTGCCGATCTTCGACACCGCGGGTCTCGCCGTGATCAGCCCGTCGGCCACCCGGCCGAGCCTGTCGGAGAAGGGCTGGAAGGTCTTCCACCGTGGCGTGGGCAACGACTTCTCCCAGGGCCCGGCGGTCGCCAGCTACATCAAGAACGTGCTGAAGTCCGACAAGGCGTTCGTCATCGACGACCAGTCGGCGTACGGCGCGGGTCTGGCCGACGAGGTCAAGAAGGGCCTCGGCCCGGTGGTGATCGGCACCGACAAGGTGGTCGACAACGCACAGGAGTTCGGTGCGCAGATCTCCAAGGTGAAGACCAGCGGTGCCGCTGTCCTCTTCTACGGCGGTTACACCGAGGAGGCCGCGCCGTTCCTCAAGCAGCTGCGCGCTGCGGGCTGGACCGGCACGTTCATCGGTGGTGACGGCATCAACGACGCCAACATGCTGTCGGTGGCCGGTCAGAAGGACGTCGAGGGCACCATCGCCACCTGCCCGTGTGGGCCGGCGACCGCGGCCAAGGGCACCTTCGTGACCGACTTCAAGGCCAAGTACAGCGTCGACCCGGGCGTGTACGCGGACGTGTCGTTCGACCTGGCGAACATCTACCTCGAGGCGATCAAGGCCGGTAAGACCTCGCGCGCCGACATTCAGGCGTTCCTCTCCTCCTACAACAAGGCCGGTTCCGCCTCGGGCGTGACCTACAAGTGGGAGCCGAACGGCGAGCTGGACCCGGCGCAGGTCAAGGTGTGGGCGTTCAAGGCGAAGGCCGGCGCGTGGGCTCCGGACGTGGAGGTCCCGAAGGCCTGATCCCGTTGGGGTCACAGGTTGAGGGCGTGACGAACAGAGCTGTTTCGATGCGGCCGGGGTGTGTAACCCCGGCCGCGTCGGCTCAGCGCAACACCCTTCGGAGCATCGGTGGACTTTGCAGAACTCGTCCGGGGCTTCCCGGAACTGACCACAACCGGGTTGGTGCAAGGAGCGATCTACGCGCTCATCGCCCTTGGCTACACCCTCGTCTACGGCGTACTTCGCCTGATTAACTTCGCGCACTCCGAGGTCTTCATGATCGGCACGTTCGGTGCCATCTGGACCTGGGCGGCCTTCGGGCTTGATAGCAACAGCAGCGCTCCGTCGGTGGGTGGCGCGCTGCTTCTCATCGCACTGGCGATAGTGGCCGCGGCGCTGCTGTCCGGCAGTGTCGCGCTCCTGATCGAGGTTACCGCCTACCGTCCGCTTCGGCGGCGCAACGCACCGCCGTTGGCCTTCCTGATCACGGCCATCGGCGCGTCGTACGCGTTGATGGAGCTGATGGGCACGCTCACCCAGCGCCGCCAGGTCGGCGCCCCGGCCCTGCTGCCCGCTGACACGCTGTTCAGCATCGGTGGCTGGAGCGTCACGCCGGTGCAGATGCTGACGCTGAGCGTGGCCATCATCATGATGGTGGGGTTGGACTGGTTCGTTAACCGCACCCGGTTCGGCAAGGGCATCCGCGCGGTGGCGCAGGACGCCAACACCGCCGCGCTGATGGGTGTCAACAAGAGCCGCGTGATCGCGCTGGTCTTCGTGCTTGGTGGTCTGATGGCTGGTGTGGCCGCCGTCTTCAGTGACATGAAGAGCGGAAACACCAGGTACAACATCGGTTTCCTGCTCGGCCTCAAGGCGTTCTCCGCCGCGGTGCTGGGCGGTATCGGCAACCTGCGGGGCGCGGCGATCGGCGGCATCCTGCTGGGCCTGGTCGAGAACTACGGGTCGGCGCTGTTCGGCTCGCAGTGGCGGGACCTCATCGCCTTCGTGGTGCTCATCGTCCTGCTGATGTTCCGGCCGACCGGTCTGCTGGGCGAGTCGTTGGGGAGGGCGCGGGCATGACCGCTCTGCGAGAGCGTTGGCACTCCGCATCGAGTGCCATCGGTCGGCGGGTCGACGGGCTGCCGAAGTCCGCCCGGATCACGGGACTGTTGGCCTTCATCGCCTTCCTCTACGTCCTGCCGAACAAGTGGTTCTACGAGTACCTGAACATTCCGGGTCTGTGGATCCCGCTGTACACCACGCGCAACGACATGGCGGCGGTGCTGTTCTACTGCGCGTGGATCGTGCTGCTGTCCCTCGGTCTGAACGTGGTGGTCGGGTACGCGGGCCTGCTGGACCTGGGCTTCTTCGGCTTCTTCGCCGTCGGCGCGTACACGGTGGCGTTGTTGACGTCGCCGGAGAGCAAGCTCATCACCGAGTACAACTGGCTGGAAAGCCCGTGGCCCTGGTTGGTCACTGTGCCTATCGCGATCGCCCTGGCGTTGCTGTCGGGTGTGCTGCTCGGTGCGCCGACGCTGCGCCTGCGTGGTGACTATCTGGCGATCGTGACGCTCGGTTTCGCGGAGATGATCCGGATCATCGCGAAGAACCAGGACTGGATCCTCAACGGTGACCGGGGCATCCCGCAGGTGGGGCACCCGCCGGGCAAGTACCCGGACGGCTCCGCCATCTTCCAGTTCGAGTTCAAGCCGTACTACTGGCTGCTGCTCACCGTGATCATCGGTGCGGTCTTCCTGATCCGGAACCTGGCCAACAGCCGGGTGGGTCGGGCGTGGGTGGCGATCCGTGAGGACGAGGACGCGGCCGAGTTGATGGGCGTGCCGACGTTCCGGTTCAAGCTGTGGGCGTTCGCGATCGGCGCGGCGGTCGGCGGTCTGTCCGGCACGTTGTGGGCCGGTCAGGCCAACTTCGTCAACTCGTCGACGTTCTCGCTCGAGAACTCGATCCTGGTGTTGGCGGCGGTGCTGCTCGGCGGTGCGGGCAGCATCGGTGGCGCGATCCTCGGCGGCTTCCTGGTCATCTACATTCCGGAGTGGCTACGGTCGGTGGGTGACGTCTTCGGCCTGCCGGAGACGGCTACCGTCTTCGGTAACGACTTCGACGTCAGCCCGACCTCGTTGCGCTATTTCATCTTCGGGATCCTGCTGATCATCGTGATGATCTTCCGACCGCAGGGTCTCTGGCCGAACCGGCGGCGGGCCGCCGAGCTCAAGGACCGGCAGAAGGAGGTGGCTGTCGTTGAGTGAGCCACGGATGGGTAGCGAGCGCGACGTCAGCAGCGAGCGCGACATGGCGATCGACGCGCGGACGACGGTGGGTAGCCCGCCGGAGACGTCGTCGACGCCGGACGAGGCGGTCAGTGAGCCGACCCCGTCGGCCGACGGTCGCAAGCCGCTGCTGGAGGTCGACCACGTCACGCTGCGGTTCGGCGGCGTGGTGGCCCTCAACGACGTCAACTTCACCCTCTACGAGGGGGAGATCCTCGGGCTGATCGGTCCGAACGGCGCGGGCAAGACCACCTGCTTCAACGCGATGACCGGCGTCTACGCCCCGACGACCGGCCAGATCCGGTTCCGGGGTGAGAAGGTCAGCGGCCGTAAGCGGTTCCAGATCACCAAGCTGGGCATCGCCCGTACGTTCCAGAACATCCGGCTCTTCCCGGAGATGACGGCACTGGAGAACGTGCAGGTCGGTGCCGACGCCAACCACAAGACGAGCGTTCCGAGCGCCTTGCTGCGGCTGCCGCGGCACTGGCGCGAGGAGCGGCAGGGCAAGGCGAAGGCCCACGAGCTGCTGGACTTCGTGGGCATCCAGGGTCGCTCCGGCGACCTGGCTCGCAACCTGTCGTACGGTGACCAGCGTCGTCTGGAGATCGCTCGGGCCCTGGCCACCGATCCCACGCTGCTCTGCCTCGACGAGCCCGCCGCCGGCTTCAACCCGGCGGAGAAAGTGGCCCTGCTGCAGCTGATCCGCAAGATCCGCGACTCCGGGGTGACCGTCCTGCTGATCGAGCACGACATGCGACTGGTCATGGGCGTGGTGGACCGGCTGGTGGTGCTGGAGTTCGGGCAGAAGATCGCCGAGGGGTCGCCGGCCGAGGTGCGCGACGATCCGAAGGTGATCGCGGCCTACCTGGGAGGTGTCGAGGATGCTGCTTGAGATCGACAATCTGAAGCTGCTCTACGGTCGCATCGAGGCGTTGCACGGCATCAGCCTGCACGTCGACCAGGGCGAGATCGTGGCGCTGATCGGCGCGAACGGCGCCGGCAAGACCACGACCATGAAGGCGATCTCGGGGCTGCACGCCATTTCCGGGGGCAGCATCAAGTTCGAGGGCAACGATGTCAGCCGGCTGCGCGCCGACCTGCGGGTGATCCGGGGGATCGGGCAGTCGCCGGAAGGGCGTGGTGTCTTTCCCGGCATGACCGTGCTGGAGAACCTGGAGATGGGGGCCTACACCCGTCGGGACAAGGCCGAGATCACCAAGGACCTGGCCATGGTGTTCGACCTGTTCCCACGGCTGCACGAGCGGCGTAAGCAGGCCGGTGGGACGCTCTCCGGCGGTGAGCAGCAGATGTTGGCGGTGGGTCGGGCGCTGATGACCCGTCCGAAGCTGCTGCTGCTGGACGAGCCGTCGATGGGCTTGGCGCCCAAGTTGATCCAGCAGATCTTCGAGATCATCACCCGGATCAACGAACAGGGCACCACCATCCTGCTTGTCGAGCAGAACGCCCAGCAGGCGCTCTCCCGGGCCCACCGGGGGTACGTGTTGGAGACCGGTCGGATCGTCAAGGAGGGCACCGGCCAGGAACTCCTGCACGACCCGGCGGTCAAGGAGGCGTACCTCGGCGTCGCGTGACGCGGTGACCGGCCGGGTGGCATCTGCCACCCGGCCGGTTTCGCGCGCTGTCGGTAAACGGCGGCGGCTACCGACCCGGCACCGACAGGGGCCGGAACACCTCGACCACGTCGTCGAGCCGGACCGTCAGCGCTGCCGCGAGCAACGCGAACGGGGCGGTGATGGCCAGGGCGGGCAGGTCGGTGGCGGGTTGCCACAGGACCGCACCGGCCCCGGCCACACCGACCAGAGCCAGTGTGGCGTTACGGACGACGTGACGCCGGCCGAAGGGCGCCGAGAGGTCGCCGCCGAAGCACCGGCACGAAGCGGTCACCCCGCGGCTCAGGGCGGTGGCGATGGCAGCCGAGAACCCGGTGAGCAACGCGGCGGCCAGCCCGAGCCCGCCGGCCGTCAACCCCGGTACCGGTAGCGCGAGCAGCAGCGCGCACACCGCGACCTCGGCGCCGGCGACTGCCACCGCCACGGGCCCCACCAGGCTCGCCGGCACCAGGCGCAGGGCTGCCACGGAGGCCACGAACTCCCCGAACCGCCGCCGGTCACGAAGCTTGCCCAGCACCGCGGCGAGGAAGATCAGGAAGATGAGAGATCGACTGAACGCGGCCACATAGGACACTGCTTGTCCTCCGGTAGTCGGAACCATTCGCTTGACGTCGCGCCGGCCGGGCCCGCCACACCCGGTGGGCCGAGGTGCTGGTGCGGGGCTGTCCGGCCGGCCAGCCCGTTTGTCGGTCTCGGGGCTGGTCAGGTCGGGCCCGTACCCCGGCGGACCGGGCCGAGGATCCGGGTTCCCGGCACGAAGCCGAACATCCGGGAGTCGACGCTGTTGTGGCGATTGTCGCCGAGCAGCAGGTAGTGCCCGGGTGGGACGAGGGCTGACCCGCCGGTGGGGTCGGGCACCCCGCCGGCCGCTGCACCGTCATCGTCGTGGTTCGAGGCGCGGAACTCCGTGGGCACCGGATCGCCGGGTCCAGCGACCGCACGCTTCACGATCCATTTCCGGCCGGCCAGCGGCGTCGTCCCGGCGGCCAGCGGCGTCGTCCGCCACCCGCCGTCCACCGGCCGCTCGACCACCACCATCTCGCCGGTCTTGATGCTGGCCGCCGGCACCCGGCGGACCAGCACCCGCTCACCCGGGCGGAGCGTCGGGGCCATCGACTGTCCCTCCACGGTGATGAGCGCCCAGCCGCGTCGCAACCAGATCAGCAGGCCACCCAGCACCAGCACGACCAGACCGCTGAGCACCGCGAAGACCATCTGCCGCTCACCTCTCAATTCGCAACCGGCTGGTAGCCCGCGGCCTGCAGGTTGAACAGCCGGGCGTACGTGCCCTGCGCCGCCAGCAGATCCTCGTGCCTGCCCTGTTCCGCTATCACCCCGTCGCGCAGCACCACGATGTGGTCGGCGTCGCGGATCGTGCCCAGCCGGTGCGAGATCAGCAGCGTGGTCCGCCCCTCGCGCAGCCGTCGCAGCCGGTGGTGCAGATCGGCCTCTGCCTCCGCGTCCAGGCCGGCGCTGGGCTCGTCGAGGATCAGCAGGTCGCGGTCTGCGCGCAGAAAGGACCGGGCGAGCGCGAGGCGCTGCCACTGTCCACCGGAGAGCAGCACGCCGGTGCTGACGTCGTCGCGGTCGGCCGGGTCCGCGAACATACGGGTGAGCTGGGTCGCGTACCCGTGCGGGAGTGCCATCACGGCATCGTGGGCGCCGGCCCTCTTGGCCGCGGTGGTGATGCGCTCGGTGTCGTCGAGGGCGCTGGTGTCGCCGAGGGCGATGTTTTCGGCAGCGGACAGGTCGTAGCACATGAAGTCCTGGAATGTCGCCCCGAGCCGGTCGCGCAACTGGCTGACGTCGAGCTCGCGGTAGTCGACGCCATCCCAGCACAGGCTGCCGCGGCTGGGGTCGTAGAACCGGGACAGCAGCTTCACGAGCGTGCTCTTGCCCGCGCCGTTGAGCCCGACGATGGCCACGGTCCGGCCGCGCGGAATGGTCAGGTTGAGGCCGCGCAACACCCAGGGGTGCCCATCGCCGTACCGGAACCAGACGTCGCGCAGTTCGATGGCCTGGCGCAGCGGCGGCACCGGCGCCGGGTCGGCGGGCAGCGCCAGATCCGGGGTGGCGGCAAGAACGTCCCGGTAGTGGGTGAAGCGCAGCAGTGCCTGGTGCGCGTCGGCGAACCTGCTGATCCCGGTGGCGACCGCCCCCTGCACCCCGGCCACGGCGGCGATGAAGATCGTCACGTCGCCAAGGCTGAGCCGACCCTGCCGGGCGGCGAGAATGGCCCAGACCAGGCCGGTGCCGGCGGCGATCGCACCGGTGAGCGCCAGCCCGGCCTGCACCAGGACCTCCCGCCGGTCCATCCGGCGGTTGGCCGCGTTGAGGGCACGCAACTCCGCGATCATCCGCTTGCCGAACAGGTCGCCGAGATTGAACAGTCGAATCTCCTTGGCCGCGGCCAGGCCGGTGAGCAGCTCCCCGTAGAAGTACTGGCGTCGCTCGGTCGGTGTGATCTGCCACATCACCGTCGCCCGTTGCCGGGACAACCGCAGCTCTGCCCGCATGGTGGGGATGGCCACCAGGGCGAGGACTCCCACCATCCACGGGTTGAGCAGGGCCAGCGTGGCGGTGAAGCCGACGATGGTGAGCAGGCCGGCAAGCAGGTCCAGCCCGCCGCCGGCGACCGCGATGGGGCTGTTGCGGCCGGCCTCGTCGGCCATGTTGAGGTGGTCGCGGAAGGCCGGGTCCTCCAGCCTCCCGAGGCCGGGCAGACGGTCGATCGCGCGATACATGTCGGCCTGGGCGCGGATCGAGATCCTTCGCCGCCACTCGGCCTCCACGTAGCGCAGCAGGTGCGGCAGCGTGGCCACGGCCACCCCGGTGAGCGCGAGCGCGACCGCGCCCCCGACCACCGCCGCCACCGGTTCGCCGCCAGGATCGGCGAGCCGGTCCACGACCAGCTTGGTGAGGAGGCCGACGCCCACCGGGGTCACGCCGGCGACGATCGCCAGCAGCGCTTGGAGGACCGCCATGCTGGGGGCCGATCGGTAGGCCAGGCCGACCGCTGCGATGACCAGCTGGCGGTCCACCCCACGCCGGATGTCCCGTGGTGTCACGCGGGCACCGGGGCGGGCAGGTCGGTCCATCCCGTACCGCTGCGTCGGACGGTGCCCGTCGTGTCGAGCAGACACCAGCAGGGAAACGCGGCGGCCTGGAACGCGGTGGCGAGGCTGCCGTCGGCGCCGTCGAGCACCACCCGGGCGACCTCGGTGAGTCGGCTGGCCAGCTCGGGCACCTCCGGCTCATCACCGGTCACCACCGCGAGGATCTGACCTCGACCACCGGGGAAGGCCGTGGCCTGCGTGACGAACCGGGGCAGCGCCTCCCGGCAGGCCCGACAGTCGGTCGAGAAGAAGACGACGAGCGTGTCCCCGGTCAGCTCCTCCCGGCGTACCGGCACTCCGTCCGTGTCGACGCCCTCGAAGGCGGCGGGCGTCTGCCCGGCCCCGATGATGCCCGGCCCGTCGCCGGACGGCCGACCGGCGAGCAACTCGCTGTGCTCACGCAGTCGGCGGATGATTGCCAGGGCCAGCAGCAGGTTCAGTGTCCCCAGCGTGCACGCGAGGACCACGGCGGTGATGAGGTACGGCACGGCGCTACTCCTTCTCGTGGATCCCCGGCCGACCGGGACGGTTGACGGGCATTTGGCGACAGTGATTGGCGAGACCCGGGCGGCCGGCGAGTGGAAGGCCGGCCGCCCGAGCCGTGACGTCAGCCGCTGGTTCAGCAGCCGTCCTTGACGCCCGTCCAGGGCCCGCAGGCGCAGTTGGTGTTCGTCCAGCAGGTCCGCCGCTGGTAGACGCCCCGGTTACAGCGGTATTCGTACCGCGTGTTGGAGCCGCAGTCGGCGGCCGAGGCGGTCACCTTCGGGGCGACGAAGCCGAGCAGGCGGTCGCCGATGGAGTTGACGATTCGGATCATTCGTTTTCACCTCCTTGAAGCTGTGTTGACAGCCATCGTGGATCTTCCGCTTGGTCATCGACTGGATGCGGAATGGACGACCGGAGCGTCAGCACGCCGACACAGAAAGTGATCTTGGCCACGGGGGGTGGCGTGGAGCCCGGAATATGGGACAGGGGATCTGCGATAGACATGTTGGGCCCGTTCGCCGCTTGCGGCGGTGACCGGCACCGCCGGGGTCGGCAAGACCACGGGACGGTTGGCGAGCAATCGGCGACAGTGCCGGGCGAGGCCCGGGCGGCCGGCGGGTGAAGGCCGGCCGCCCGGGCCGTGACGTCAGCCGCTGGGTCAGCAGCCGTCCCTGACGACGACCCATGTCGTGCAGGCGCAGCCGGGGCGCGCGAAGCAGCCCCGCCGCTGGTAGACACCGTTGTAGCAGCGGAACTCGTATCGCTCGATGGGGCCGCAGTCGGCGGCCGAGGCCGTCGCCTTCGGGGCGACGAAGCCGAGCAGGCGGTCGCCGACCGAGTTGACGATTCGGATCATTAGTTTCACCTCCTTCAATCTGTTGACAACCATCGTGGATCTTCCGCTTGGTCATCGACTGGATGCACAATGGACGGTCGGAGCGTCAGGACGCCGACAGAAAGCGATCTTGGCCACGGGGGGTGGCGTGGAGCCGGAATATGGGACAGGGGATCTGCGGATAGACATGTTGGGCCCGGTCCGCCTGTGGCGGGGCGTGGCCGAGCTGCCGGCGGGCCCGCCGCAGCGGCGGGCGGTGCTGGCGCTGCTGACGTTGGCCGCGGGCCAGCCGGTCGGGCGCGACGAACTGGTGGACGCGCTCTGGCCGACAGAGCCGCCGAGGCGCGTCACGAACGTGCTGCAGACCCACGTGAAGCATCTGCGTCGGGTGTTGGAGCCCGGCCGGACGGCGCGAAAACCCAGCCGGGTGCTGCCCTCGGTCGGCACCGGATACCGGCTGGCGGTCGATCCGGTCGCGGTTGACCTGTACCGGTTCCGTCGGCTGGTGGACGAGGCCCGTACCGCACACGCCGCCGACGACCAGGCGCGGGTCTGGGAGCTGACCGGATGGGCGTTGAACCTCTGGCAGACGCCCCTCGCCGACGTTCCGATGCTCGCCGGGCACCCCCGTACCGCTGCGATGACCACGGAGTCGCAGTTGGTGATCTCTTGGCGGGTGGATGCGGCGATCCGCATGGGCCGGGCAGCGGAGGTGCTCGCACTGGTACGCGCGGAGGCCCGCGCCAGGCCCCTCGACGAGCCGGCGCAGGCGGACCTGATGCGGTGCTACCTGGCCCTCGGCCGGCGGGCGGAGGCATTCGCCGTCTTCGAATCGACCCGCAGGCGTCTCGTGGCCGAGCTGGGAGTCGACCCCGGCGCCCTGCTCACCGACGCGCATCGGGAGTTGCTCGAACCCGATCGGAGCACGCCCGCCGTCAGCCGACCAGCTGCCCCTTCGGTGACCCTGGCCGGCTCCTCGGCCGTCGAGCAGCCGATCGGCCTGGCTGGCTCCTCGGCCGTCGAACAGGCGATCGGCCTGGCTGGCTCATCGGCCGTCGAACAGCCGATCGTGCCGGCCCAGCTTCCGCCCGACGCGGTTGCGTTCGTCGGTCGTACCGAGCAACTGCGGTGGCTCGACGACGTGGCGACGGGTGGGGCCAGCTGCCGTTCGCCGCTTGCGGTGGTGACCGGTACGGCCGGGGTCGGCAAGACCACGCTTGCGGTGCACTGGTCGCACCGGGCCGCCGAGTGGTTTCCCGACGGCCAGCTCTACGCCGACCTCCGGGGATTCGATGCGGGGACCGGTCCGGTCCGGGTCGACGAGGTGATGCGCGGTTTCCTCACCGCCCTCGGGGTCGCCACGGAGCGGATGCCGGCCGGGCTGACCGCCCAGGTCGGCCTCTACCGCAGTCTGCTCGTCGGCCGGCGGGTGCTGGTCCTGCTCGACAACGCGCGGTGCGCCGACCAGGTCCGCCCGCTGCTGCCCAGCTCCGCCGGTTGTTTCGCGGTCGTCACCAGCCGCGTCGACCAGCGTGGTCTCGTGGTCACCGGGGCCCGACCGCTCAGTCTGGGCCTGATGACCGAGGTGGAGGCGCGGCAGTTGCTGACCAGCCGGTTCGACTCGCCACGGGTGGCAGCGGCCCCCGAAGCGGTCGACCAGCTCGTGGCGGCCTGCGCCCGACTGCCGCTGGCACTCGCCATTGTGGCCGCCCGCGCCACCGCCCAGCCCCAGCTGCCGCTGGCGGCCCTGGCCAGCCAGCTGCGCGCCGGTGCCAGTGACCTCACCGCGTTCGCCGACGAGGACGAGTCCTTCGACATCCGGGCCGTCTTCTCCTGGTCCTACCGCGCCCTCCCCGCCGACGCCTCAGCGCTGTTCCGGCTGCTCGGCCTGCATCCCGGTCCGGACATCTCGGTAGCTGCCGCCGCGGCCCTCGCGGGTACGACAGTCGAGGAGGTGCGGCGCCCGCTCGAGCAACTGACCCGGGCTCACCTCCTTGTCGAACACCGGCCCGGCCGCTACGCCTGCCACGGCCTGCTGCGGGTCTATGCCGCCGATCTCGCCCGGGCCGTCGACCCGGAGTCGGTACGGCAGGACGCCGTACACCGGTTCACCGCGCATTACCTGGCCTGGGCGACGGTCGCCGACCAACTGATCTCGCCGTACCGCCCGCCGGGTCGACCGGCGCCGGGGGAGCCCGGCGTGGTCCGGGCCGGCGCGTCACCGGTCGGTCTCGGGGCCGAGCCGCCGAGCGAAACCGACACGGCGTTCGACTGGTTCGCCGCCGAGTGCGAGGTGCTGCTCGCGGTGATCAACCAGGCCGCGGCGAGCGGCTTCCACCGGTTGACGTGCGAGCTGGCGTGGAGCCTCACGACCTTTCTCGACCATCGGGCGCAGTGGCACGATCAGGCCACGGTGCAACGGATCGCCCTGGCGGCAGCGGGCCGGCTGGGGGACGAGTCGGTGCGGGCCCGCACCCATCGTGGCCTGGCCCGGGCCTACTCTCGGCTGGGCCGGCACGCCGACGCGAGTCGTGAGCTGCGGCAGGCGGTGCTCCTCTACGCGGCCCTGGGCGACGACGTCGGCCTGGCCAACACGGAGATGAGCCTCGCCGACTCCTGTGAGCGCCGGCTTCGCTACGCGGCGGCGCTGAAGCACGCCGAGCGTGCGCTGGCGCTGTATGAGGGGGCTGGCTACCGCCCGGGCCAGGCCAACGCGCTCAACGCGGTCGGTTGGTGCCGGGCCCTGCTCGGTGATCATGCCCAGGCGGTGACCTACTCGGCGCGGGCGTTGCGGCTGCACCAGCGTTTGGACGACCGGCGTGGAGCGGCGGACAGTTGGGACAGCATCGGCTACGCCAACTACCGCCGCGGCCGGCACCGCTCCGCCGCGCACTGTTTCCGGCATGCTGTCACGCTGTTCCGGGCGGTTGGGGACCGTTTCGCGGAGGCGTTGTCCCTGGCCCGGCTGGGTGACACCCACCACGCCGACGGTGACCCGGAGGCCAGCCGCGAAGACTGGCGTCTATCGCTTGCCATCCTGGCCGAGCTCGGCCATCCCAAGGCTGACGAGATGCGGGCGCGGCTCGCCGGGTCGTCGTTGCACGGACAACGCTCTGCGTAGCCGCGCGACGCGGGTGCCGGTGCGGAGCACTTCCCGACGTCACCGCATGCCGAGCCCGGAAGGTGTCGGTACGACGGACTAGAGTCGCTGCCGTGACAGCTACGACACCGCGCCTGCTCCTCGTCGACGGACATTCCATGGCATACCGGGCGTTCTTCGCCCTGCCTGTGGAAAACTTCTCCACCACGACGGGCCAGCCGACAAACGCGGTGTACGGCTTCACCTCGATGTTGATCAACGTGCTGCGCGACGAGCAGCCCACCCACATCGTGGTGGCCTTCGACGTCTCCCGCCGCTCCTTCCGCACCGACAGGTACGCGGAGTACAAGGCCGGCCGCAGTGAGACCCCTACCGACTTCAAGGGCCAGGTGAGCCTGGTCAAGGAGGTGCTCGCCGCACTCCAGATCCCGGTGGTCGAGAAGGAGGGCTTCGAGGCCGACGACGTCATCGCCACGCTCGCCTGCCAGGCCCGGGACCAGGGCATGACGGTGCTGATCAGCAGCGGCGACCGGGATGCGTTCCAGTTGGTCGACGACCAGATCACCGTCCTCTACCCGCGCAAGGGCGTCTCCGACCTGGCCCGGATGGACCCGGCCGCGATCGAGGCGAAGTACGGCGTCAGCCCGCAGCAGTACCGGGACCTGGCCGCGCTCGTCGGCGAGACAAGCGACAACCTGCCCGGCATCCCCGGCGTCGGCCCGAAGACCGCCGCCAAGTGGATCACCACGTACGGCGGGGTGGAGGGCGTGATCGCCCGCGCCGACGAGATCAAGGGCAAGGCCGGCGACAGCCTGCGCGAGCGGCTCGCCGACGTGATCCGCAACTACGAGATCAACAGGCTCGTCGCCGACCTGGAGCTGCCGCTGCGCCCGGAGGACACCCGCTGGACCGGGTGGGACCGGGAGGCCGTGCACCAGGTCTTCGACACCCTCGAGTTCCGCATCCTGCGCGACCGTCTCTACCAGTACCTGGAGGCTGTCGAGCCGGAGGCCGAGTCCGGGTTCGACCTTGCCGGCGAGGTGCTCACCGAGTCCGGGGCGCTGGCCGCCTGGCTGAGCACGCACGCGCCGACCGGCACGCCTGTCGGGTTGGCGGTCAAGCTCGACACCGGCGTCAACCGTCGGCACACCGCCTCGATCACCGGCCTGGCGCTGGCCACCGCCGGCGGCGCGGCGGCCTGGGTCGACCCGGCCCGGCTCGACCCGACCGACGAGGGCGCGCTGGCCGCCTGGCTGGCCGACGAGCAGCGGCCCAAGGTGCTGCACGACAGCAAGCCGGCAGTGCTGGCCTGCGCCGCGCACGGCTGGCAGCTCGCCGGCATCGTCCGCGACACCCAGATCGCCGCGTACCTGGCCCGCCCCGACCAGCGCTCCTACGACCTCACCGACCTGGCGCTGCGCTACCTGCACCGGGAGCTGCGGGTGGACGTCCCGGAGTCCGGTCAGCTCACCCTCGACGGGCTCGGCGACGAAGGCGTGGCCGAGCAGAACCTGATGCTCCAGGCCCGGGCCACCCTCGACCTGGCCGACGCGATCGACGCCGAGTTGTCCCGCGACGGCGAGCAGTCCGCCCGGCTGATGGCCGGGGTGGAGCTGCCGCTGATGCGGGTCCTCGCCGGCATGGAGAGCACCGGCATCGCCGCCGACACGGACTACCTGTCCGAGCTGGAGGCGCACTTCGCCGCCGAGGTGAAGGCCGCCGCGCAGGGCGCGTACGAGGCGGTGGGCCGGGAGTTCAACCTCGGCTCACCCAAGCAGTTGCAGGAGATCCTCTTCACCGAGCTGGGCCTGCCGAAGACCAAGAAGATCAAGACCGGTTACACCACCGACGCCGACGCCCTGCAGTGGCTCTACGCGCAGCAGCCGCACCCGGTGCTGGCCCACCTGCTGCGCCACCGCGACGTGGCCAAGCTCAAGTCGACAGTCGACGGGCTGCTCAAGTCGGTCTCCGACGACGGTCGGATCCACACCACCTTCAACCAGACGGTGGCGGCCACCGGACGGCTCTCCTCCACCGAGCCCAATCTGCAGAACATCCCGATCCGCACCGAGGAGGGCCGGCGGATCCGGCGGGCCTTCGTCGTGGGGGAGGGCTACGAGTGCCTGCTCACCGCCGACTACAGCCAGATCGAGATGCGCATCATGGCGCACCTGTCCTCGGACGACGCGCTGATCGAGGCGTTCAACTCCGGCGCCGACTTCCACGCCGCCACCGCCTCGTCGGTCTTCGGGGTGCCGCTCGACGAGGTCACCCCCGACCAGCGCCGCAAGATCAAGGCGATGAACTACGGCCTGGCGTACGGGTTGAGCGCGTTCGGTCTGTCCCAGCAGCTCGGGATCAACACCGAAGAGGCCCGTGGGCTGATGGAAAACTACTTCGCCGGTTTCGGCGGGGTGCGCGACTACCTGCACCAGGTGGTCGCCCGGGCCCGCCAGGACGGCTACACCTCCACCATCCTGGGCCGCCGCCGCTACCTGCCCGACCTGGTCAGCGACAACCGGCAGCGCCGTGACATCGCCGAGCGGATGGCGCTCAACGCCCCGATCCAGGGCTCCGCGGCCGACATCATCAAGGTGGCGATGCTGCACGTCGACACCGCGCTCGGCGCGGCCGGGCTGCGCTCGCGGATGCTGTTGCAGGTGCACGACGAGTTGGTCTTCGAGGTCGCCCCCGGTGAGCGGGAGGCGCTGGAGGCGTTGGTCCGGCACGAGATGGGCGGGGCGTACCCGCTGTCGGTGCCGTTGGAGGTGTCGGTGGGCGAGGGCCGCGACTGGAACAGCGCCGATCACTGATCTTGTGGTGGTTGCGGTGTGGGGGTTCCGGGGCAGCCCGCCCCACTCCGCGCGGTCAGGCGTGATCCCTGCGTGGGTCGGACTGCCCCGGAACCCCTGACGAGGTCGTGTTGGTCGCGCCCGTCGCCCTGAGGGTTTGATCTGGAGTCGCTCGGTGGTGGGTCACTTCATCGGGTCGTGGCCCCAGTTCATCAGGGACCAGCGCCACTTGGTGTCGCGGACACTGCCGGAGGGGCGCTGCGCCATGTGCCGCCGTACGTAGCCGACCACCTTGCGCATGTGCTTGTAGTCGCCCTCGGACAGGTCGCCGCGTTTGCGACGCAGCAGGTTGATGATCTTTCGGCCGGACTCGTGCCCGACGGACTCGCCGCCACCGGAACGGCCGCCCTTGTGCCAGCCGACCCGCTTCGACTCGTCGGTCTCCAGCCAGGACGACAGCTCACCGGGCTTCATGTTCACCGCCTCGGTGAACTCCCGATAGGTGTCCCGGCCCTGATCGTCAGCCCTGCTCATGGCGCAACGCCTCGGGGTGCAGGGCCACGTCGCCCTTGGGGAATCTCTGTTCGGCCATACCCTCGGCTACCCGTCGCCGGTGGGGCGAAACTGCAGCGGCGTGAAACGGCTGCGGCGCGAAACGGCTGCGGCGCGAGACGGCTACGGCGTGATCTCGGCGATCGGCAGCTTCATGTCGAACGGCTCGGTCAGCTCGATCACGTCAGCACCGTCGGCGATCAGCTCGTACTGCCGCTCACCGCCCGGCCCCACCCGGTCGCCGATCCGGTACGCGTAGACGTGCACCGGGTCCTGCTCGATCCGCCAGTAGAACGGGATGCCGGCGGCGGCGTACTCCCCGGGCTTCGCGAACCGGTCGATCCGTCGTGTGCCCGGCGAAACGATCTCCACCGCGAGTACGACGTCCGTCGGCCGCAGAGTGGACCGGTTGGACGGCACCTCGGCACGGCAGAGCAGCACGTCCGGCTGACGGCTGGTGTTCCGACTGAGCCCGACCCCCACTGCCTGTGCGGCACGAAGGTCCGCTGGGGCGTGGGAGCGAAGCCATAGCCAGAGCAGGCTGCAGATGTCCTGATGGCCCAGGGTGGGGGAGGGTGTCACCTGGACAACTCCGTCGACGAGTTCGACGCGGGGGGCGTCGTCCGGCAGGGTGAGCAGGTCCTCCAGCGTGTAGTCGGCACGCTGCTGCCGCATCGGATCCGGACACCAGGGGCCAGGTGATGTCGGGATGGGCTCGGCGCTCATGGAGTCGAGCCTACCGGCGATCGATGGCTCGCAGGTCGGACCACGAGTGCGACGCGCTCAGTCGGCGGGCTTCTCGGTGACGAAGATGGCCGTACCGGGGAAGAGCCGTCCGCGCAGCGGGCTCCACTGCCCCCAGATCCCCTCGTGCCCCGCCGGCCACTCCGGCTCCACCAGGTCCACCAGCCGGAAGCCGGCGCCGACCAGCTCCCGGATCCGGTCGCCGAGCGTGCGGTGCTGCTCGACGTAGCTGGCCACGCCGGTCTCGTCCTGCTCGACGTAGGGAGAACGGTCGAAGTACGAGTGCACGGCGGTCAGCCCGCCCTCGCCGGGATCGTCGAGGAAGATCCAGCGCATCGGGTGGGTCACCGAGAACACCCACCGTCCACCGGGGCGCAGCACCCGGTGCACCTCGGCGTGCAGGGCCGCCGAGTCGTCAACGAACGGAATCGCGCCGAACGCGGTGCAGGCGATGTCGAACGACCGGTCGGCGAACGGCAGGGCGAGCGCGTCGGCCTGCACCAGCGGTACGCGTACCCCGGTGTCGTCGGCGGCCTTGGCGGCGTGCCGCAACATGCCGGCGGACAGGTCGAAGGCGACCGGCCGGGCACCCTGGGTGGCGAGCCAGCGGGCGGCCGCCGCCGCACCGCAGCCGACCTCCAGCACGCGTCGCCCGGACAGCTCACCGAGCAGGCCGGCGTCGGCCTCGCGGAGCCCTTCCGGACACCAGACGAAGTCCACGTCGCCGAGGAACGCGCCGTGCTCGGCCTGGTAGTCGTCGGCGTCGGTGTCCCACCAGCCGCGGTTGGCCCGCCGGACCTCGGCGTCACCCACCCGGCGCCGGGTGACCCGGCTGTCGTCATCCACGGCGCTCACGCTAGGCCCCACCCACCCGATTGGGCGCGGCGGCGTGCCCGCGGTCCGGGCGAATCACCCACCCCGGTGTACGGCGTGATCGACTCGGCTGTGGTGGAACCGGGGGTGTCCGGCCAGCGGGACCCCGGGTTGCAGGAAACCGAGTGGATCACGCAAGGCTGAGTGGATCGGGCAGGGCGGCGCGTGGGACTGCTGTGACGCACGAGACAGCAGGGGCATTTTCCGGGCGATTGTTCGTCTTTCGCAGGTCACCGCACGCAGAGAAGCCGGGAGGGCTTGCACCCTGTGGTAATGCGCACGGTAGGCTAGACGATGCGCTCGCGGATCGCGTTGCCTCGGCAGGGAGCAGGTGCGCGGTCGACGGAGCCACATCATGATCTCACTAGGCGATCGTTCGGTGTGCCCGGCGACGGATCCGCTGGCGCGAACAGGTCACTGCGACACCAGCCTGCCGTGACAACCCACCGACCGGAGCAACCGCCCACATGACGAGCAGCATCGAGGCCCCCTCGAGCGCCACCCGGGTCACCCACGACGATCTCGGTTCCGAGGAGGCATTCCTCGCCGCGATCGACGAGACCATCAAGTACTTCAACGACGGCGACATTGTCGAAGGCACCGTCGTCAAGGTCGATCGGGACGAGGTCCTGCTCGACATCGGCTACAAGACCGAGGGTGTCATCCCCTCTCGGGAGTTGTCGATCAAGCACGACGTGGACCCCGCCGAGGTTGTGACGGTTGGTGACCACATCGAGGCCCTGGTCCTCCAGAAGGAGGACAAGGAGGGTCGTCTGATCCTCTCCAAGAAGCGGGCGCAGTACGAGCGGGCCTGGGGCACGATCGAGAAGATCAAGGACGAGGACGGCGTCGTCCGCGGTTCGGTCATCGAGGTGGTCAAGGGCGGCCTCATCCTCGACATCGGGCTGCGCGGCTTCCTGCCCGCGTCCCTGGTCGAGATGCGTCGGGTGCGCGACCTGCAGCCGTACGTCGGGCGGGAGCTCGAGGCCAAGATCATCGAGCTGGACAAGAACCGCAACAACGTGGTTCTGTCCCGCCGGGCCTGGCTGGAGCAGACGCAGTCCGAGGTGCGCACCGAGTTCCTCAACAAGCTGCAGAAGGGCCAGGTCCGCAAGGGCGTCGTGTCCTCGATCGTCAACTTCGGCGCCTTCGTCGACCTTGGCGGCGTCGACGGTCTGGTGCACGTCTCCGAACTGTCCTGGAAGCACATCGACCACCCGTCTGAGGTTGTCGAGGTGGGCCAGGAGGTCGAGGTCGAGGTCCTGGACGTCGACCTGGACCGCGAGCGCGTCTCGCTGTCGCTGAAGGCGACCCAGGAGGACCCGTGGCGGCAGTTCGCCCGCACCCACGCGATCCAGCAGATCGTGCCGGGTAAGGTCACCAAGCTGGTGCCGTTCGGCGCCTTCGTCCGGGTGGACGACGGCATCGAGGGCCTGGTCCACATCTCCGAGCTGGCCGAGCGCCACGTGGAGATCCCGGAGCAGGTCGTCCAGGTCGGCTCCGAGGTCATGGTCAAGGTCATCGACATCGACCTGGAGCGCCGCCGGATCTCGCTGTCGCTCAAGCAGGCCAACGAGGGCTTCGTCGAGGGCGAGGAGCACTTCGACCCGACCCTCTACGGCATGGCCGCGACGTACGACACCGAGGGCAACTACATCTACCCGGAGGGCTTCGACCCGGAGACGGGCGAGTGGCTCGAGGGGTACGACAAGCAGCGCGAGACCTGGGAGAACCAGTACGCCGAGGCTCGTCTGCGTTGGGAGGCCCACACCAAGCAGGTGCAGACCTCTCGGGCCGCCGACGCCGAGGCTGCCGCCAACCCGACTCCGGTCGTCCCGGCCGCTGCCGGTGGCGGCGGTGGCACCACCTCCTCGTCCAGCCCGGCCCCGAGCCGGCAGGCCGAGGAGCCGGCCGGCACCCTGGCCACCGACGAGGCGCTCGCCGCACTGCGGGAGAAGCTCGCCGGCGGCAAGTGACCCGCTGAACGACTGAACGACGACGGGCCCCGTCCCCGCGATCTCCGGATCGTTGGGGGCGGGGCCTTCGCCGTACCCGGACGGCCGCTCGCGCTCGCCGTGGTCGGTGCCGCGCACTCCGCAGTGGTCGCCGCCGAGCGCTCCGCTGCGGTCGCCGCCGCGAGCTCGCTGCGGTTGGTGGCCCCGCAAGATCGTGCTCGTTCCTGGAAGTAGTGGCCTTGGGCGGTTGCTACACCACTAGAACCAGGATCGAGCACGATCTTGCCGCGCTGGCGCGCTGGCGGGGTGGGGGCTGGCGGGGTGGGGGCTGGCGGGGTGGGGGCGGGGGCTTCGGCGGAGCATGGTCGTGGCGGGTTTGGCGGCAGGGCTGGTGATCCGGTTGACTGGTCGCGTGCTGAGGGTGGGGTTGACCGGTGGGATCGGGTCGGGCAAGAGTGCGGTGGCGGCGCGGCTCGTCGAGCGGGGAGCGGTGCTCATCGACGCCGACCGGGTGGCCCGGGAGGTCGTCGCACCGGGCAGCGACGGGCTGGCCGAGATCGTCGCCGCCTTCTCCGGCGCGGTGCTTGACGCCGATGGCGCGCTGGACCGTGCCGCCCTGGGCGCTGTGGTGTTCGCCGACGAGAGCGCCCGCCGCCGGTTGGAGTCGATCACCCATCCTCGGGTCCGGGCTCGCACCGCGGAGTTGGTCGCCGCCGCACCCCCCGACGCGATCGTCGTCAACGACGTACCGCTGCTGGTGGAGGTAGGTCTCGCGCCCACGTACCACCTGGTGGTCGTGGTGCAGACGGCCGTGCCGACCCGACTGGAACGGCTGGTGCGCGACCGGGGGATGGATCGCGCGGAGGCCGAGCGGCGGATCGCCGCCCAGACCGACGACGCCCGTCGCCGGGCGGCCGCCGACGTGGTGCTCCGCAACGACGGGAGCCTGGCGGCGTTGCACGAGGCCGTCGACGCGCTCTGGCGGCATCGGCTGCGGCCCTACGAGGACAACCTGCGTCAGCGGCGGGTGGTCCCGCCGGGCGGGACCGACCCGGCGGCGACCGACGCGAGCTGGCCCGAGCAGTACGCGCGGCTGGCCGCCCGGATTCGGCACACCCTGGGCGCGGACGCGCTACGGATCGACCACATCGGCTCGACCGCCGTGCCCGGCGTGGCCGCCCAGAACGTCATCGACGTCCAGGTGGCCGTGTCGAGCCTCGCCGAGGCCGACGGGCCGCTCGCCGACCGGCTGGCGAACGCCGGGTTCCCGCGGATGCCGGGGCAGTGGTGGGACGATCCGCGCCCGGCTGGCAGCGGTCGGTGGGAGAAGCGGTTGCACGGCAGCGCCGACCCGGCTCGTCCGGTTCGCCTGCACGTGCGACTGGCCGGGTCGCCAGGCTGGCGGTACGCGTTGCTGATGCGCGATCACCTGCGTGCCGACCCGGATCAGCGGGCCGCGTACCTGCAACTCAAGCGGGACCTGGTGGACGCGGCCCCCGCCGCCGGCGACTCCGGCACGGCCCGGGACCCGTGGTTCGACGAGGAGTACCTGCGGGCCGAGCAGTGGGCCGCGCAGACCGGCTGGCGGCCCTGAGCGCACCGCTTCAGCGGGCCCCGGTCCGAGCGGGGGAGGGCAGAGGTTTCACCGCCGGCCGGGGCACCGGGGCCAGTCGGGGCACCGCGGCGGGCTGGAGCTCCAGTTGTGCCCACGCGTTGCCGCTGGTGTGCAGCTCCAGCCGCCGTAGCGACCCGTCACTGTCGATCCAGTAACGCAGCCGCGCGGCGGCCGGGCCCACCTCGATGACGTCCACCGTCCGTCCGGCGGCGACGTCCTCGCGTACCCGCAGGGCCGCACCGGCTGGCCCGACCGACCCGGCGGCCACCGCGGCGTCGACGAGCCGGCCCAGGTCGTCGCGGACGGACCGGGAGACCCGCCACGCTCCGGCCGGGGGCGGCAGGGGTGGCCGGCCCGGCGCCTCTGCCGTGCCGCCACCAGCCGCCGCCGCTGGCAGGTCCACCCGGGCCAGACCGGCGGGGTCGCATCGCAGCAGAGTCCGACGATCCGGTACGCCCAGGTCGGCGACCGCGAGGTACCCGGTGCGCGCCGTCCAGCTCAACCAGCCGGTGCCCCGCAGGTTCGTCTCGGTGCCCGTCGGCGCGGTGAGCGTGACCGCCGCACCGCCCTGGGCGCGGAGCCGGGCCGGCAGCCGATCCAACCGGCGCTGTTCGGCGTCGTTGAGTGCGCGGGGCAGACCTGGCCGGCCGCCGAGGGCGTCCACCGGCTGCAGGGTCGGCCGGTCCGCCCGGTGCAGCGTCACCGTGACCGGGCCGACGCCGGGCAATCGGGTGACGAGCTTGTGCAGCCGAGCGTCCTGGTCGAGCCAGTACCGGGTCTGCCCCGCCGGCTCGCTGCCCGTCGACCCGACACCCGGAACCTGCGCGGCGGCGCTGCTCGCGGTGGGGCTGCCCGCGGCGGCGCTGCCTGCGGTGGTGCCGCCAGCGGCTGGCGTCCCGGCGACCAGCGGCGCCTGGAGAACGTCCACCGGGCCGCCCGCCATGCTCTCCCGGGCTATCCAGCGTGCGGCGCCAGCCGGCACCGCCGGGGCCGCGTCCGGGCGGTCCGCCGCGAGGCCGAGCAGCAGGTCGAGCACCGGCGCCAGGCTGCTCCCCGGCCTCAGGTGGTGCAGCCGCCACCGATCGGTCGGGGGCACCAGCGGAGGTGCGGCCGGGACGGGCACCGCCGCCGGGTCGGGCCGGATCACCAGCACCGACCCGGCCCGCTGCAACAGCCCGCGTTCGGCACCCGCGCCGGGCCCGCCCACGTCCAGGTAGAGCAGGGAGCGCGACCAGTCCACCCAGCCCACCAGCTCGATCCGGGCCGCGTCGACGCCGGTGCTGACGCGGACCCCGGCGCGCAGATCCCGCAGGTTGGTGACCCGCAAGGCGGCCAGCCGCTCGCCTTCGGCGGAGGTCAGCGGCCGGGCGGGCGCGGGTGGGTCCGGTGCCCAGCTCAACAACCCGAGCACCAACGCCGTCGCGGACGTCACAGCGGTCAGGCCGAGCAGCATCAGCACGGTACGTCGTCGTCGGCTGGCCGGTCGCGGACCGGCGCTGCCGGTCGTCTCGGCGGCCGAGTCGGTGCGGTGCCGTCCGGTGCCGAGTCCGGCGGCCGGCGCGCTGGGCTGGCCCGTCGTGGACGTGTTCCGCCGGCCGGTGCCGTCTGGGCGGGGCGTGGCGGCGGCGGTGGGGGCGGGGTCGGGTGGCGGGGTCGCAGAGGTGTCCACGGTTGGGAAACGGGCGGAGCGGCGCCGGGGTGACGAGCAGGGGCGCTCGCGGCGGCCGGTCTGCGCCTCGAGCGCGACCACACGGGTGCGCACGCCGGACGAGCCGGGTGCTGCGACCGCAGTGCCGGGGGCGGCCGGCCGTGATGACGGCCTGGCCACCGGCCCGGTCGGCCGCCGCGAGCGGCCTACATGGAGAGGGTAGTCCCGGTGACATGGGCCACACAATGGGAATATTGAAGCCGATCACGTACCTGGCGTGACGGCCGTTCCTGTCGGACCTCCGGCGTACCGTTGACGGCATGGCGCTCGACATTCCCCGGCTCGACAGCCGCTTCCAGGTCGTCAGTGACTTCCAGCCGGCCGGCGACCAACCGGCGGCCATTGACGAACTTGAGCGTCGGGTCCGACGCGGCGACCGCAACACAGTTCTGCTCGGCGCGACCGGCACGGGCAAGAGCGCCACCACGGCGTGGCTGATCGAGCGGTTGCAGCGCCCGACCCTGGTGCTCGCCCCGAACAAGACGCTCTGCGCGCAGCTGGCCAAGGAGTTCAGCGAGCTGCTGCCGCACAACGCCGTCGAATACTTCGTCTCGTACTACGACTATTACCAGCCCGAGGCGTATATCCCGCAGACCGACACCTACATCGAGAAGGACTCCTCGATCAACGAGGAGGTGGAGCGGCTGCGGCACTCGGCGACGATGTCGCTGCTGACCCGCCGCGACGTGATCGTGGTGGCGACCGTCTCGGCGATCTACGGCCTGGGCACTCCGGAGGAGTACCTCAACCGGGCGGTGAAGGTGCAGGTCGGGCACGAGCTCGACCGCGACCAACTGCTGCGCCGGCTTGTCGACATCCAGTACACCCGCAACGACATGGCCTTCCAGCGCGGCACCTTCCGGGTCCGCGGCGACACGCTGGAGATCATCCCGGCGTACGAGGAGCTGGCGATCCGGATCGAGTTGTTCGGTGACGAGGTGGAGAAGCTCTACTACCTCAACCCGTTGACAGGTGACGTGGTCCGCGAGGTCGACCAGCTGGTGATCTTCCCGGCCACGCACTACGCGGCCGGTCCGGAGCGGATGGAACGGGCGATCCGGGACATCGAGGTGGAGTTGGCCGAGCGGCTCGCCGAGCTGGAGCGGCAGGGCAAGCTGCTGGAGGCGCAGCGGCTGCGGATGCGCACCACCTACGACATCGAGATGATGCGCCAGGTGGGCTTCTGCTCCGGCATCGAGAACTACTCGATGCACATGGACGGGCGGCTGCCCGGCAGCCCGCCACACGCCCTGCTCGACTACTTCCCCGACGACTTCCTCACCGTCGTCGACGAGTCGCATGTGACCATCCCGCAGATCGGCAGCATGTACGAGGGCGACGCGTCCCGCAAGCGGATGCTCATCGACCACGGCTTCCGGCTGCCCAGCGCGGCCGACAACCGGCCGCTGCGCTTCGACGAGTTCCTGGAGCGGGTCGGTCAGATGGTCTTCCTGTCCGCGACGCCGGGCACGTGGGAGATGGAGCAGGCCCAGGGCGAGTTCGTCGAGCAGGTCATCCGGCCCACCGGCCTGGTCGACCCGGAGGTCGTGATCAAGCCGACCAAGGGCCAGATCGACGACCTGATGCACGAGATCAAGCTGCGGACCGACAAGGACGAGCGGGTCCTGGTCACCACCCTGACCAAGAAGATGGCCGAGGACCTGTCGGACTACCTCCTGGAGAACGGCGTCCGGGTGCGTTACCTGCACTCCGAGGTCGACACGCTGCGCCGGGTGGAGTTGCTGCGCGAGCTGCGCCAGGGCGAGTACGACGTGCTCGTCGGCATCAACCTGCTCCGCGAGGGTCTGGACCTGCCCGAGGTGTCGCTTGTGGCGATCCTCGACGCCGACAAGGAGGGCTTCCTGCGCAGCGGCCGGTCGTTGATCCAGACCATCGGGCGAGCCGCCCGTAACGTCTCCGGCCAGGTGCACATGTACGCCGACAAGATCACGCCGTCGATGGCGGCGGCGATCGACGAGACCGATCGGCGCCGGGCCAAGCAGATCGCGCACAACGAGGCGCACGGGATCAGCCCGGAGCCGTTGCGTAAGAAGATCCACGACATCCTTGACGACATCTACCGCGAGGCGGAGGACACCGAAAACTCCCACGTCGGCGGCGCGGTGCGTCAGCTCTCCCGGGGCAAGGCGCCGGTCAAGGAGACCCGCAGCCGGAGCCGGGGCGCCGCCACTACCACCTCGCGGGAGGGGATGGCCCGCGCCGACCTCGCCCAGCTCATCCAGGAGCTCAACGACCAGATGCTGGCTGCCGCCCGCGAGCTGCAGTTCGAGCTGGCGGCCCGGATCCGGGACGAGGTCTCCGACCTGAAGAAGGAGCTGCGGGGGATGGACGCCGCCGGGGTGAAGTGACGACCAGCGGCCGGGCGTGCGCGGCGCCCCGTTGGGGACGCGGCCGGGCCGGAAGGAAGGTGGGGCGAGGATGACCGCTGTGGCACCGGTCGATGAGCTGGTCCTCGGGCTGCCCGCGGTCAGTCTGCGCCCGTTCGTCGACAGGTACGTCGGCTACCGGGAACAGGCGCACCTGCCGCTGGTCCGCCGGGAGTCGGCGGGCGTCTTCGTGGTGCTGATCCTGGGCTGGGGTGCTCCGCTGGACGTGACCGATCCGCGCAGTGCGGAGCGCGGTGCCAGCCGGGTCGACTCGTTCGTGGCCGGCACCTTCGACGGTTGGTGCACCACGCGTACGTCGGGCGTGGGGGAGGGCGTCGAGCTGCTGCTCGCTCCACTGACCGCCCGTCGGCTGCTCGGCCTGCCGCTCAGTGAGTTGACCAACCGTGCCGTAGGTGTCGGGCAGCTCCCCGGCCACTGGCTGGATCGGCTGCGGGGCCAGCTCGCCGAGGCGGCGGCCTGGCCGGAGCGGTTCGCCCTGCTCGACCGGGTGCTCGCCGGCCGCCTGGCGGAGTCGCCGCCCGTGGACGCCCGGCTCGACTGGGCGTGGCGGCGGTTGGTGGCCCGCCGGGGCCAGGAGGGCGTCGGTGTGCTCGCCGACGAGCTGGGCTGGAGTCGGCGGCACCTCGCGTCCCGGTTCCGGGAGGAGATCGGGCTGCCACCCAAGATGGTCGCCCGGTTGCTGCGCTTCCAGCACGCGTGCACGGTGTTGAGCGACGTGCGGCCGAACGCGGTGACCGGGCCAGGTGCCAGGCCGCCGACCGGTGCTTGCCAGCCCGCAGGCGGCGTCGCCCCGTCCGGCCCGGGGCTGTCCGGCCTGGCCTCAGCCGGCCGGGGACCGGTGGTGGACTGGGCTGCGGTGGCGGCCCGCTGCGGTTACTACGACCAGTCCCACCTGATTCGGGACTTCCACCAGTTCGCGGGGGCGACCCCGGCCGCGCTGCTCGCCGCTCGTTCGACGCTGTCCGTCTGACGCACCACCCGGTCGCGGAGCGACCCGCCGAGGTCACATTCGTCCAATCCGGTTGCGGGCTGCCGGGCGCAAACTGTGGTCATGCGAACCGTCTATCCCGTCTTCCGTTACCCCGATCCCCGCGCCGCGATCGACTGGCTCGGCACCGCCTTCGGTTTCCAGGTGCACTCCGTGCACGAAGCTCCGGACGGCACCGTCGCGCACGCCGAACTCGTCTTCGACGGCGGCATGATCATGCTGGGCGCTCGGGCCGACGTGACGTCCCGGTCGGCCGACGACGACTGGTCGGTGTACGTGGCAGTGCCGGACGTCGACGCCCACTGTGCCCAGGCCCGCGCGGCCGGGGCCGAGATCACCCAGGAACCGTTCGACACCGACTACGGCTCCCGCGACTACGCCGCACGCGACCTGGCCGGCAACGTCTGGGCCTTCGGCAGCTACCGGCCCTGAGCCGGGGCTGGCCGTTGCGGCTGGTGCGGCCGGCGGGGGGTGGCGGGTGACGGCCCGCCAGGCATGGTCGGCCGCAGCGTGCTGCCGGTGCGTCGGCACGATCGCGCACCGGCAGCACGTGCCAGCCGGCATCCGCGCCCGGGCCCCGGCCGCAGCCGCCACTGGGCCCCGCAGTCGACGTGGCACAGTCGGTCCGATCACCGACCGCGCCGAATGACCTGATTGCGGTGAGCGAGCAAACTATTGCACTGGGTGATCGTCCTGCGTACGCTCCCTCGTTGGGGAGGCCGGGATGCCGCTGCCAACGAGTCCTGTCATTCGACGTGCACGTCTGGGCGCTGAGTTGCGCCAGCTACGTCGGCGCGAGGCGCTGACCCTGGAGCAGGTCTGCGACCGGCTGGGTTGGGCCTCGACGTCGAAGCTGTCCCGCATCGAGCTGGGCCAGAGCCGTCCGGACCTCGCCGACGTGCTCGATCTGCTGGACATCTACAAGGTGCCCACTCCGACCCGGGACGCGCTGATCGTGATCGCCCGCGATGCGGCGACCAGCCGGGGTTGGTGGAAGACGCTCGGCGAGATGAGCGAGAGGCAGCGCACCTACGCCGAGTTGGAGGCGGGTGCGGCCGACATCGTCGAATACCAGCCCACTGTGGTGCCGGGGCTGCTCCAGACGCCCGCGTACACCCGGGTGCTGGTGGAGGCCGGCGCGCAGTTCACGCCGGAGATCGATGTGGAGGCCGAGGTGCGGGCCCGGACGCTACGGCAGGAGGTGCTGCGGCGCGCCTATCCGCCGCGGTACACGGCGGTGCTCGCCGCGGCCGTCTGCGATCCCGGCGACCTGCCGGTGCCGGTGTGGCGTGAGCAGCTCCGGCACCTGGTCACAGTGACCGGGCTGTCCCACGTCACGGTGCGGCTGCTGCCCCGCGGGGCGGCCGGTGCGGGGCTGCACCCGCTCACGCCGTACTCCTGCTATGCCTTTCCCGACCCGGCGGACCCGCGGACGGTGATGATCGAGGCGTTGACCACCGACGTCCGGTTGGCCACAGTGCTCGACGTCGGGCGCTACGAGCGGATGACCGAGGCGCTGCTGGCGGCCGCGCTGTCGCCGGAGGAGACGGTCACCGCGCTGGCCCGGCGCGTCGGCGAGTAGCGGGTGGGCAGGGTGGCACGCCGCGCGGCCACCGTGCCCGGCGCCCCCGAGACCGTCGGGACCGGTGACCGGCGCGTGCGCGGAGCACGGTAACGCCGGGGTACGACAGAGTCGCTCAGGCCGGTACGTCGAGGAAGTGTTCGACCAGGGGCGGCCCGGCGAAGTGGGGGCCGATCAGCGCCCGCCACTGCTCGAACCGCTCGGTGGCCCGGAAGTTCTTCTCGTGCGCCTCGACCGAGTCCCATTCGACGAGCAGCACGAAGCGGGTCGGAGACTCGATTCCCCGGGTCATCCGGACGGACCGGCAGCCGGTCGCCCCGGCGAGCACCGGGTGACCCTCGGCGTACGCGGCGGCGAACGCGTCCTCATGTCCGGGTAGTACGTCGATCAGCGCGACCTCAAGCACCATGGTGGACAGCCTCCCACGAGCCTGCGGGCAGTTGGTGTCGCGGGGTCTGTTCCGGTGCCGGCGACACCCCTAGGGTGGCCTCGTGATCATTGACTGGCTGACCGGCACCGCGTTTCGGGTGGCCGGTACGGGCACCACCTGGGCCGAGCTGTTGGGCTTCGTGACCGGGGTGCTGGCGGCGGCCCGCCGGCCGGCGTTGTATCTGCTGACGGATCACCGGGGGGTGCCGTTCACCGATGACGGGCTGCGCGACGGGGAGCACCTGCGGGCCTGGATGACCGAGCGGTTCCGGGCCGAGCTGGCGGGGTGCGGGGTGCCGGCGGTGGAGCTGACCGGGTCGCCGGCCGACCGGTTGGCCCGGGCGGTACGGGCCTGCGACGCGGTGCTCGCCGCGGGCTGGTCGCTCGCCGACCCGATCGCCGCACCCGACTCGCACTAGCCTCCTAGGAAACCCTTGACGGTGTGAGAGGGACCGGCGGTGTCACGCCGCCCGGGGTGTGATCACGGGGCGTGGTGGGCAACAATGGTCACCGAGGAGGGGAGTATTCCCCCGCAACGGAGTCGTCAGCACGGTCGACCGTCGGAACCACGGCGGCGCGACCCGGCCCCGTAGGTCGCCACCCCTGTTGCCGGGGCGGCGGCGGAAGAGACCTCCGACAGTCACCAGAGTGAGCGACAGCGGCACGCCGGCCCCCGCTGGGGGCGTACGGTGTGCCCGACGCCGCGTGTCTGCCGGAGGAATGAACGTTGGACGTGTCCGGATTGGTGTGGGCGGCGACGCTTGTCGCACTGACTGCGGTCCTGCTCGTTGACCTGTTGATCATCGGACGGCGCCCGCACGAGCCGAGTGTGCGGGAGTCGAGCCTCTGGGTCGCCTTCTATGTGGGGCTCGCCCTGATCTTCGGCGCGGGTCTCTGGCTGACCGCCGGTGCCAGTGCGGCCGGCCAGTTCTACACCGGCTGGCTCACCGAGTACAGCCTCTCGGTGGACAACCTCTTCGTCTTCGTGATCATCATGGCCCGCTTCGGGGTGCCCCGGCAGTACCAGCAGAAGGTGCTGCTCGTCGGAATAGTGCTGGCACTTGTGATGCGCGGCGGGTTCATCGCCGCCGGCGCGGCGCTGATCTCGCAGTTCTCCTGGGTCTTCTACATCTTCGGCGCGTTCCTGATCTACACAGCGGTCAACCTGGCCCGCCAGGGCGAACCGGACGAGGACGAGTTCTCCGAGAACGTGCTGATCCGGTGGAGCCGTAAGGCGCTGCCGATCTCGAAGGACTACGACAGCGCGAAGCTCACCACCCGTGTGGACGGCCGGCGACTGTTCACCCCCATGCTGATCGTGATGATCGCGATCGGCACCACCGACCTGATCTTCGCGCTGGACTCGATCCCGGCGATCTTCGGCATCACCCAGGAGCCGTACCTGGTCTTCACCGCGAACGTCTTCGCGCTGATGGGCCTGCGTCAGCTCTACTTCCTGCTCGGTGGCCTGCTCGACCGCCTGATCTACCTGAGCTACGGCCTGGCCGTGGTGCTCGGCTTCATCGGGGTCAAGCTGGTGCTCGAGGCGTTGGCCGACAACAACCTGCCGTTCATCAACGGCGGCGAGCACGTCGGCTGGGCGCCACACATCCCGATCTGGCTGTCGCTGCTGGTGATCATCGGCACCCTGGGCGTCGCCACCGCCGCCAGCCTGGTCAAGTCCGCCCGGGACCGGCGTCGCGAGTTGGCCGACGCCCGTCGCTGACCGGGCACCGGCCGGGTGCCCCAGGGCGTCCGGCCGGTCCGGCTCGTGCGCGCGCCGTTCCGCCGGTCAGACCCGGTGCGCGCCGACCAGCGTGGCGGTGCGGTCGGCCGGCAGGGGCTCCTCGATGACCCGCCGCCGCCGGTAGCAGGCGTGCAGCATCCGCCGCTCGCCGCCACCGCCCGGTGCGGCGGTGACGATGCCGATGTGGTGGATCTTGCGCCCGGGTCGGGCGAAGAAGTAGAGGTCGCCGGGGCGTTCCGCCCCCAACGCCAGTGGGGTGGTGGCCACGGCCTGGTCGTCGGCGTCGCGCGGCAGCAGCACCCCGAACCGCCGCCAGGCCAGGTGCACCAGGCCGGAGCAGTCGATGCCGTGTGCGGAGAGACCACCCCAGATGTAGACGACGTCCAGCAGTCGTTGCGCTACCGCGAGCGCCTGCTCGGCGTCCGGCGACGCTGCCGACGCCGGGACCAGGTGGCTGTCCGGCAGCCAGAGCGGCCTGGCCTGCCCGGGGGCGTGCACCGGCCGCCAGTCGTCACGGGCCGGGCCGGCCGGGACCAGGCGGGTGCCGACGACGACGCCGGGCAACACCACAGGTCCATCCGGGGCGGCGTGCAGCCCGGTGACCGTGGCGTCCACCACCAGCGGGCGGTCGGGGCTGGTCTCGGCGGCCGGGTCGAGCGCGACCAGTTGGTCGGCGGGCAGCCAACCCGGGTAGCCGCGCGGATCCAGCTTGGCGGCTGGCTGTTCGACGGCGACGACCCGGGCCCAGCCGTCCGGTCGCAGCTCGCTGACCAGCACCCGCTCACCGAGCAGAAGCTGGCTCAGCACACAGTCGCCCACCTGTTGCTCGGTGCTGAGACCGGAGACCCAGGCCGGGATGTCGGCACCGGCGGTCAACGCCGGGCGGTCGACCGGCCGGACCGCCTCGGGGGAGGTCCACAGTGTTGCCACAGCGACCCGGACGACGGCCTCGCGGCCCGGTTGCAGCTCCACGTCAACCCCCAGATCCAGTCGGCTGTCCAGGGGGAACCCTATGAAAGAAACCAACGTCCATCAAGCGGGCGTCTGCATCTTTGCTTCAGTGAGCCCGGAAATGCCCAGGCCAGGGGCGTTCGGCAGCACCACGCTCGCCCCGTCGTAGCGTATTCCGCCCTGCACCGGTGACCAGGCGAGCCACCAGGCGGCGTCCAGGTCGGCGACCGCCGTGGTGCCGTACGCGGCGACCAGGCTCGCCGCCGCCCCGATGCCGACCTGACTCTCCATCATCGAGCCGACCACGGTGCCGAGCCCGTGCGCGGTGGCCAGTTCGAGGAGGGTACGCGCCGGGTGCAGCCCGCCGCACTTGGCCAGCTTGACGTTCACCAGGTCGGCGGCCCGGCGGCGGATCACCTCCACCAGGTCACGGACCCCGAAGACCGCCTCGTCGGCCAGGATCGGCACGGACACCCGGTCGCTGACCCAGGCCAGCCCGTCCAGGTCCCAGCGGGCCACCGGCTGCTCGACCAGCTCCACGTCGAGCCGGGCGTCCTCGATGCCCCGGATCACCCGGACCGCCTCCCGGGGGGTCCAGCCCTGGTTGGCGTCGAGCCGGATCCGCACCGCGGGGCCGACGGCCGCGCGGACGGCGCGGACCCGGTCCAGGTCGGTGCTCGCGTCGGTGCCGACCTTCAACTTGAGTACGCCGAACCCGTCGGCCTGCCGCTGCCGCGCCGCCGCCGCCAGGTCCACCGCGTCGCCCGCCGCCAGGGTGACGTCCGTCGGCACCCGCAGCGTGGTGCCCCCGAGCAACCGCACCAGGGGTACGCCCAACCGCCGGGCGGCGAGGTCGTGCAGGGCGACGTCCACCGCCGCCTTCGCCGCCTCGTTGCCGGCCACCGCGCGCCGCACCTCGGCGCACCGGGTCACCAGGTCGTCCGGGTCGCGACCGATCAACCGCGGACCGAGCAGTTCGCGTACGCACGCGCGTGCGCCGGCGACCGACGCGCCGGTAACCTGCCACACCTGGGGTGCCTCGCCGAAGCCGGACCGCCCGTCGGTGTCGACAAGTTCGACGACCAGGGTGTCCACAGTGGTGGTACGCCGCAGCGCGGTGACGAACGGGGTGTGTAAGGGGGCGGAAACCCGGTGGGTGCGTACCTCCGAGATCGTCATGTCAGGCACCCTATACGCAGGCGGGCGGCAGGATGGGGGACCGGATGACCGGGCAGAGCTGGGAGCTGGTGGGCGCACCGAACGCGCGTGAGCTGGGCGGGTTGGTCGGCGCCGGCGGCCGGCGGGTCCGCGCGGGGCAGCTGATCCGGACACCGGCGCTGGGTCGGCTCACCGACGAGGACCTGCCGGTGCTCGGCAAGCTGGGGCCGGCGTGCGTGCTGGACCTGCGCGCCCCCGCGGAGATCGCGGTCGCCCCGCCGGATCGGCTGGCCGGTGCGCCCCGGGTGGTGTGCCTGCCGGTGCACGACCCGGAGCATCCGGTCTTCACGTACGTCTCGGCGGTGCTGCTGGGCCACGACCTGGACGCGTACGCGGAGTTGGCCCGGCAGGGCACGGCGGGGGCGATGGCGGCCATCTACCGGTGGTTCGTCACCGGGGAGTCGGCGCGGGTCGGCTTCGCCGAGGCGGTGCGGCTGGCCGCGCAACCGGAGAACCTGCCGTTGGTCTACCACTGCTCCGCCGGCAAGGACCGCACCGGGTGGTTCACCGTCATCCTGTTGACCGCGCTCGGGGTGGACGAGGCGGCGGTCCGCGCCGACTACCTGCGCAACAACGAGCTGACCGAGAGCCTGCGGTTGGTGATCGTCGAGGCGATGCGGCGGCGGCAGCCCGAGCTGGACGTGGACGCGGTGCTGCCGGTGCTGGAGGTCCGCGCCGAGTATCTCGACGCCGGCTACGACGAGGTGCGGAGGGTGCACGGTTCGTTCGACGCGTACCTGCGCGACGGGTTGGGGCTGACCGACGAGACCCTCAGCGCGCTGCGGGCGCAACTGCTGGAGTGACCGTCGCCCCCGGGGGCGTGCCGACGCGGGCGGCCAAACCGAGGACGATCAGCGCCTGGCCGGCGGCGTAGGTGGCCATGACCAGCACGGGTGCGCCGGGTGGTTGGGCCACCTCGGCCACCCCGGCGGCGATCAACAGGTCGGAGCCGAGGAACAGCGCTGCGCCGAGACCGACCCGCCAGCCCTGGGTGGTGGCGGTGGTGGCCATCGCGGCCAGCGCGAGCGCGTAGCCGGCCACCGGCACGGCGAGCCCGACGTCGGTAAGCCCCGCCCACATCCACCACAGCGCGACGACGGTCAGCACCGCGTACGTCAGGGGGACCGCGAGCAGCGGCGCACGCCGCAGCGCGGTGGCGGCCCCGTGTCGGGTGAACGCCACGAGGTAGCAGAGGTGCGTGCCGAGGAAGCAGGCCATGCCGGCGATGAACCAAGCGGTGCCGTCGCCGAGCAGGAACACGTCGCCGCCGGTGGAGAAGGCCAGCCCGACGAGCACCAGCCGGTCCGGGCGGGCGTCGCGCTCGGCGGCGGCCCGCCAGAGGTACGCGGCCAGCAGCGGCATCAGCAGCGGCTTGGTGAGCACCTCGGCCACGCGGCCATCGGTGGCGTTGGCCAGCAGGTTCGCCGCCGTCACGACGAGGAGGACGATGAGGACGGTGCGGCTGCGGGGCATCGGCGGCTCCGGGGTGGGGGTGCGAGCAGCCTAGCCGCAACGACGGGTCGTGGTCAGAGCTGGTGACGGGCGGCCCAGACCTGCGCGGAGATGTGCGCGAGCAGCTGGCAGGCGTCCGCCTCGGTCTCGTCGTCGCCGTCGGTCGGCTCGATGGTGGTGCAGACGGCTATCACGTACGGCGGAGCGTCGGTGGGCAGCACCACGCCGGCGCCGTGGCGCACCCCGTGGACCCAACCGCTCTTGTGCGCGATGCGGGTGCCCTCGGGCAGGCCGGCGGCCAGGTCCTCCCGGTGCTCCTGGGCGAGCAGGACGTCGAGCATTGCCGAGCAGGCCGCCGGCGAGGCGAGCCGACCCGGGGCGTTGGCCCCGGTGGCCAGCGCACCGAGCAGGGCGGCCAGGTCGGCGGCGCTGACCGTGTTGGTGATGCCGGCCGCGCGGGCGGCGAAGTCCTCGATGCCCCGACCCGTGACGCTGGTGCGGGCACCGGCGAGCGCCCACACCTCGGCCACGGCGGGCAGCCCGACGTGCCCGATGACCAGGTTGGTGGCCAGGTTGCTGGACCGCACGATCATCCGCTCGGCCAGCCAGCGCAGCGACGCGGTGCCGCCCACCCGGTCCCAGACCGCGTCGTCGTTGTCGTAGTGCTGCGCGCAGGAGAACCGGGGCGCACCGGTCTGGGCGGAGTCGAACTCGTTCACCACCGGGACCGGGGCGGCCAGGTCGAGCGTGCCCGCCTCGGCGGCCCGGTGCAGCGCGGCGAGCACCGCCACCTTCATGGTGCTCGCCGCGTAGTGTGCGGCGTCCGGGTGGCGGGTCCAGGCCGGCGGCGCGTCGAGTCGTTCCACGTACGCCGAGACGGTGCCGGGCACCCGGTCCAGGTGGGCGTCGAGATCATCCCAGGTCATGCCGGTGACCGTAGCCGATCGACGACAGGCGGCCGGCGAGGGTCGCGTACCCCTGCCGGAAACGCATCTGGCGCGCCGACCGCGAGCGGTCGGCGCGCCAGGTGTCGGGTGCTGCTGTGGTCAGCCGGCGTGCTTGCGGCGGGCGGCGGCGCGGCCGCGCTGCTGCTGGTCGAGCACCACCTTGCGGATGCGCACCGCGGTCGGGGTGACCTCGACGCACTCGTCCTCGCGGCAGAACTCCAGGGCCTGCTCCAGCGAGAGCTTGCGCGGCGGGATCAGCTTCTCCGTCTCGTCGGAGGTCGACGCCCGCATGTTGGTGAGCTTCTTCTCCTTGGTGATGTTGACGTCCATGTCGTCGGAGCGGGAGTTCTCTCCGACGATCATGCCCTCGTACACCTCGGTGGTCGGCTCGACGAAGAGCTGACCGCGCTCCTGCAGGTTGATCATCGCGAAGGCGGTGACCGCGCCGGCCCGGTCGGCGACGAGCGAACCGTTGTTGCGGGTGCGCAGCTCACCGAACCACGGCTCGTACGACTCGAAGACGTGGTGCAGGATGCCGGTGCCCCGGGTGTCGGTGAGGAACTCGGTGCGGAAACCGATCAGGCCGCGCGCCGGAACGAGCCACTCCATCCGGATCCAGCCGGTGCCGTGGTTGACCAGCTGCTCCATCCGGCCCTTGCGGGTGGCGAGGAGTTGGGTGATCGCGCCCAGGTATTCCTCCGGGGCGTCGATGGTCAGCCGCTCGACCGGCTCGCAGGTCTTGCCGTCGATCTCCCGGGTGACCACCTGTGGCTTGCCGACGGTCAGCTCGTAGCTCTCCCGGCGCATCTGCTCGACAAGGATGGCCAGCGCCAGCTCACCACGGCCCTGCACCTCCCAGGCGTCCGGCCGCTCGGTGGGCAGCACCCGCAGCGACACGTTGCCGATCAGCTCCTTGTCGAGCCGGTCCTTGACCATCCGCGCGGTGACCTTGGAGCCCTTGACCCGGCCGACGAGCGGCGAGGTGTTGGTGCCGATGGTCATCGAGATGGCCGGCTCGTCGACGGTGATCAGTGGCAGCGCGACCGGGTTGTCGATGTCGGCGAGCGTCTCACCGATCATGATCTCGGGAATGCCCGCAACGGCGATGATGTCGCCGGGGCCGGCCGTCTCGGCCGGCTTGCGCTCCAGGCCCTCGGTCATCAGCATCTCGGAGATGCGGACCCGCTGGGTGCTGCCGTCGGTGCGGCACCAGGCCACCGTCTGACCCTTGCTGATCGTGCCCTGCCGGACCCGGCACAGCGCCAGCCGGCCGAGGAACGGCGAGGCGTCGAGGTTCGTCACGTGCGCCTGCAACGGCGCCCCGTCCTCGTACGCGGGGGCCGGGATGGTGTCCAGCAGGGTGCGGAACAGCGGCTCCAGGGAGGTGCTGTCGTCCGGCACCGAACCGTCGGCGGGCTGGGTCAGCGAGGCGATGCCGTCGCGGGCGCAGGCGTAGACGATCGGGAAGTCGATCTGCTCCTCGTCGGCGTCCAGGTCGAGGAAGAGCTCGTAGGTGTCGTCCACGACCTCCTTGATCCGGGCGTCGGGGCGGTCCACCTTGTTGATCACCAGGATGATCGGCATCCGGGCCCGCAGGGCCTTGCGCAGCACGAAGCGGGTCTGCGGCAGCGGGCCCTCACTGGCGTCGACGAGCAGCACCACGCCGTCGACCATGGTCAGGCCGCGCTCCACCTCACCACCGAAGTCGGCGTGGCCGGGGGTGTCGATGATGTTGATGGTGACCGGGTCGGAGCCGTCCGCCGGCAGGTAACGCACGCCGGTGTTCTTGGCCAGGATCGTGATGCCCTTTTCCCGCTCCAGGTCACCCGAGTCCATCACCCGCTCGGTGTTCTCGCCCCGGGCGCCGTACGCCCCGGCCTGCCGCAACATGGCGTCGACCAGCGTGGTCTTGCCGTGGTCGACGTGAGCGATGATGGCGACGTTGCGGAGGTCGGTGCGAAGCTGCATACCCTCTATCCTTCCGCCTGCGCTCGCGCAGGCCGCGTCGGGGTCACCCCCAGGTGCCCCTGATCTATGGTGAAACTGCTGTGCCGGTGGTTCCGCCGGCTGGCATGCTGACTCCCGTGTTCCGGGGGCCTGAGTGCACGACCTGCTGACCTGGGTGCAGAGTCTGCCCGCCCTCTGGATCTACCTGGTCGCCGCGCTGATCGTGGCGGGCGAGACCGCGGTGATCTTCGGCCTGCTCGTGCCGGGTGAGGCTACCCTGCTGCTCGTCGGCTTCCTCACCTACAACGGTACCTTGCGGCTCGGACCGGCGTTGCTCGCGATGATCGTCGCGGCGGTCCTCGGTGACGGGCTGGCCTTCCGCGCCGGCCGGCGCTACGGGCCCCGGCTGCGCGCCGGGCTGGGTCACCGGGTCGGTCCCGAGCGGTGGGCCAGGGCCGATGCCATGCTCGCCCGCCTGGGTGGGCGGGGTGTGTTCGCGGCCCGCTGGGTGGCCTTCGCCCGCACCCTGGTGCCCCGGCTGGCCGGGGCGGCCGGAATGCCGTACCGGCGGTTCGCACCGTGGAACCTGGCCGGGGTGGCGACCTGGGTGGGCGGCTCGGTCCTGCTCGGTCATCTCGCCGGTGAGTCGTACGACACTGTCTCCCGGCTGCTCGGTCGGGCCACCGGCGTGGCGCTGCTGCTGCTGGCCGGCCTGCTGGGCGTCGTGCTCGTCGGCCGGTGGCTGGGCCGCAACCCGGACCCGGTGCGCGCGCTGCTGTCCCGGGCCGGCGCGCTACCCCCGGTGCGTTGGCTCACCGCCCGCTACGGGGTGCTGTTCTTCCTGGTGGCCATGCGGATCGGGCCGGCCTGGACACTGCTGCTCAATCTGGCCGCCGGGCTGCTGCTGCTCTTCGCCGCCGGGCTCGCCATCGCCGGCCTGCTCGCCGTGGTGATCCGCAACAGCGGGTTGGCCGCGCTGGACGATGCCATCGCGGGGTGGTTCGCCGCCCGGCGTACCCCCGACGCCGCCGAAGCCACCCGGGTCGTGGTGTCGGTGGTCCGCGGGTCGGTGTTGATCGCGCTGGTGGGGTTGGTGGCGGCGGTGCTGGCCTGGCGCAGCCGACCCTGGCGGGCGGACCTGCTCAGTGTGGTCGGCACTGTGGGTGCGTTCGTGCCGCTCGTGGTGTTGGCCGTGGCCGCCGAGGTGACAGGTGCGCACGGCAGCACACCGGGCGGCGGCGAGGTGGCCCCGCTCTCCACCCAGAACGCCGTGGTCGCGGCGAGCTTCTGCACGCTGGCCTGGCTGGTGTCGCGCAGTGCCCGCTGGCCGGTGGCGGTGGCCGCGTGGACGGCCGCCGCCGCGGGGATGCTCGGGATCGGCGGCGCACGGCTCTACCTCGGGCTGGACACGGCGAGTGGGACAGCCGCGGCGGTGCTGCTCGGGGTGCTCTGGACTGTGGTCTTCATCGTTGCCTGGGCCACCCGGGACCGGGCCGTGGGTGATCTCCCGCAGCCGGACGACCAGGCGCGCACGCCTTCGCCGGGGGCATCGACGCCCGGTTGAGCCTCGTTAGGGCGTGACCACCGTCATCCGGGGGAGACGTGCGGGCACTGATGACCGAGTGCGTCTGCCGGGGTTACTGACCCGCGCGGGGCCGGGCCGCTGGCGGCCCGGCCCCGCGCGCGTGCCGGTCAGTCGCGGGCGGCGACCGGCTCCGGCGTCGCCGCAGCGTCCGCCTGGTGCTCCGGGGTGATCCGTCCGGGCCACCAGAAGCGGTCGCCGAGCAGGAACGCCAGTGCCGGCACGAGGACGGTGCGGACCAGCAGGGTGTCGAGCAGTACGCCGATGCAGACGATGATGCCGATCTGGGTCAGCGTGATCAGTGGCAGCACGCCGAGCACGGCGAAGACCGCGGCGAGCAGCACCCCGGCGCTGGTGATCACCCCGCCGGTGACCCGCAGCGCGGAGAGCATCCCGTCGCGGGTGCCCGCGCCACGCGCGTCCTCCCGGGCCCGGGTGACCAGGAAGATGTTGTAGTCCACCCCGAGCGCCACCAGGAACACGAACGCGAGCAGCAGCACACCGCTGTCCAGGGCGGGGAAGCCCAGCACGTGGTCGAAGAGCAACCACGCCGCGCCGAGGCTGGCGAAGAACGACGCGATAACGGTGAGCACCAGCAGCAGCGGTGCGAGCAGGCCGCGGAGCAGCAGCACCAGCACGGCACCGACGAGCAGCAGGATGATCGGCAGGATCAGTCGCAGGTCGCGGTCGTTGGCCTCGTCGGAGTCGTACGTGGCGGCCACGGAGCCGCCGACGATCGCTCCGGCTGGCCGGTCGGCGCCGGCAGCGGCCGGCGGGGCGGAATCGGGCACCGCGGCGACCCGCTCGCGCAGCGCCTCGATCGCGCGGTCCGAGGCGGTGGTGCCGGGTTCGGCGTCCAGGACGACGTCGACCTGGGCGACGGCGGCACCGGCGTCACCGGGGCGGGCCGAGGCGACCCCGGGCACGGCGGTGGCGGCCTCGGTGACCGCCCGTGCCGCCGCCGGGTTGGTGAGCACGGCCACCGGCTGGGTGCTGCCGGCGGGGAACGCCCGGGCCAGGGTCTGCGCCCCGGTGACCGCCTCGGGCTTCACCCGGAACTGTTCGGTCTCGGACAGGCCGGTGCGGATCCCGAGCCCGCCCAGCGCCAGGCCACCGAGCAGCAGGGTGGCCAGCACCGCGACCACCACCGGACGGCGCTGCACGGCGGTGCCGAGCCGACCCCAGAGCCGGCCCTCCCGGGCCGGGCCACCGACGCGGGGTACGAACGGCCAGAACAGGCCACGACCGAGCAGCACCAGCACGGCGGGGAGCACGAACAGCGCCGAGAGCATGGCGAAGACCACCCCTGTGGCGCAGGCCACGGCGAGTGCCCGATTCGTCTCCTGCTCGCTGAGCAGCAGGGTGAGCACGCCGAGCACCACGGTGCCGCCGCTGGCGAGGATGGGCTCGGCGGTCCGGCGCAACGCGGCGCGCATCGCCGCGTACCGGTCCTGCGTACGCCCCAACTCCTCCCGGTAGCGGGCGATGAGCAGCAGGGCGTAGTCGGTGGCGGCGCCGAAGACCAGCACGCTGGCGATGCCGGTCACCTGGCCCTGCTGGAGGTTGATGCCGACGGCCGGCACGATGGCGTCGACCGCGCGCAGGGTGAGCTGCTCGGTCGCGGCGACCACTACCAGCGGGACGATCCACAGGAACGGGCTGCGGTAGGTGATCAGCAACAGCAGCGCCACCACGGCGGCGGTCACCGCGAGCAGGGTGATGTCGGCCCCGTCGAACACCGAGGACAGGTCGGCGGTGAAGGCCGGTGCGCCGGTCACCTCGGCGGTCAGCCCGCCGGGCAGGTCGGCAAGCGCGGCGCGCAGCTGATCGACGGTGTCGGTGACCTTGTCCTGACCACCGCTCGTGTCGACAGGCACTGCGACAAGCGCGACAGCCCCGTCCGGAGAGAGCTGCGCAGGGCTGACCCGCCCGCCTACCGCGAAGCGGCCCAGGTCGCCGGAGCGGGCGGTGACGGTGGCCCGGTCGGCCTCGCTCAGCGCGCCGCCGTCGCCTCGACTCACCACCACGATGGCCGGCTGGACCTCGCTCGACGGCAACTGCTCCTGCAGGCGCTCCACCTGGGTCGACTGCCACTGCACCGACAACCCGGTGGCCGAGACCGGGGCCGGGTTGTCCGGTTGGGGCGTGCCGAAGACGACCGCGCCGACGACGATCGCCGCGGCCACGGTGAGCCAGGCGGCCAGTCGGCCGCGAGCGACCCTGGTGAACAGAGACATCAGCTGACCCCAAAATCTTTCGGCAGTCGAGTATCTTGATAACCGAGATTATCGGCGGCTGCTCTATGCTGCAACCTGGCGAACCGACGATGGGGAGAGCGGCGCAAGGTGGCGACACACGGCATGTACCGGCGACGTGCCACGCGCCGCGAGCAGCTGGTCGCGGAGATCACCAACAACCTCCGGCGATACACGGTCGACGCCCAACAGGTCGGTCACGCCTTCGCCAACCTGCACGGCCTCAACCCGACCGACCTGCAGGCCCTGATCGCGGTGATGGACGCCGAGCTGGTCGGTGCCCCGATCACCCCGGGCCGCCTCGGTGAGCAGCTCAACCTCTCCTCCGGCTCGGTCACCGCCCTGATCGACCGGCTGGAGCGGGCCGGTCACATCCGCCGGGACCGGGACACCGCCGACCGGCGCAAGGTGCTGCTGCACTACGCCGACCAGGGAGCGGCCCTGGCCATGCGGTTCTTCCAGCCGCTGGGCGCGCGTACCGACGCGGTGATGGCCCGCTTCGACGACGACGAGCTGGAGGTCGTGCACCGGTTCATGACGGAGATGAGCGAGTCGCTGCGGGGGCACCGGGACGCGGTGCGCTCCGCCCGGCCCGAGCCTCCCCGCGAACCGGCGGACTGAGCCATGCCGGGCCGCCTGCTCACCCGGGTCGCCGCCGTCTTGCTGCGGCTGCCACCGAGCCGGCCCGGCCCGGTGCGGGTCACCCGCGACATCCCGGTCCGGACCCGCGACGGTGTGGTGCTGCGTACCGATCACTACGCCCCGGCGGTGCCTGACGCGCCGACCGTGCTGATCCGCACCCCCTACGGGCGGGGCGGACCGCTGCGGCTGCTCGGCCGGCTGCTCGCCGCGCGGGGCCGCCACGCGGTGATCCAGGCCTGTCGGGGCACCGGCGGCTCCGGTGGCACGTTCGCGCCGCTTGTGCACGAGCGCGCCGACGGCGTCGACACCCTGGACTGGCTGCGGCGCCAGCCCTGGTGGTCCGGCCGGCTCGGCATGTTCGGGATCAGCTACCAGGGTTTCGCGCAGTGGGCACTGGCCGCCGACGCCGGCGACGAGTTGCACGCGATGGTCGCGGTGGTGACCGCCTCGGCCACCCGCGATTCGACGTACGCGGGGGAGTCCTTCGCCCTGGACACCGTGCTGACCTGGGCGGAGTTGCTGCACGCGCAGACCGTGCCGTGGCTGGCCCGGCAGTACGAGCTCAAGCGTGGCCAGCCCCGGTTGGCCGCCGGGCTGGCGCACCTGCCGCTCGCCGATGCCGACCGGGTGGCCACCGGCGTGACAATTCCGTTCTTTCAGGAGTGGCTGCGTCACCACACCCCGGCGGCGGCGTACTGGCGCGAGCGCGTCTTCGCCGACCGGGTGGCCGAGGTGCGGGCGCCGGTGGTCATGGTCACCGGTTGGCACGACATCTTCCTGCCCGCCCAGCTCGACGACCACGCCACGCTGCGCGCCGCCGGCGCGCGGCCCCGCCTCGTGATCGGTCCCTGGACCCACGGCAGCCCCGGGCTGTTCGTGGCTGCCCTGCGGGAGGGACTGGCCTGGCTCGACGAGCACCTGGCCGCCGCGCCACCGGCCGGCCAACGACCAGCTCGCGCCGGGTCCGCCCCGGTCCGGTTGCACGTGGGTGGTCCCGGCGGCGGCTGGCGGGACCTGCCGGACTGGCCACCGCCGACCGTCGAGACCGCCTGGCACCTGCATCCCGGCGCCGAGCTGGCGGTACGTCCGCCGATCGAGTCGCCGCCCGACGAGTTCCGGTACGACCCGGCGGACCCCACGCCCTCGCTGGGCGGGCCGCTGCTCGTCGGCAAGCGTGCCGGCCCGGTGGACAATCGGCAGGTCGAAGCCCGCCGCGACGTGCTCACCTACACCAGTGCCCCGCTGACCGGGCCGGTCGAGGTGATCGGCCCGGTCCGCGCCGAGATCCACGTCCGTGGTGAGCTGCCGCACCTGGACGTCTTCGTGCGGCTGTGCGATGTGGACCGGCGTGGTCGATCGTGGAACGTCTGCGACGGTCTGGTGCGGGTGACACCCGACCGCTTCCCCGCCGACTCGTCAGGGGTGCGGCGGGTCCCGGTGGCGTTGTGGCCGACCGCGTACCGCTTCGGCACCGGGCACCGACTGCGGGTGCAGGTCGCCGGTGGCGCCCATCCGCGGTGGGCGCGCAACCCCGGCACCGGTGAACCCCTCGGTACGGCGGTGACGCTGCGTGCCGGTCGGCGACAGGTCCTGCATGACCCGGCGCATCCCTCGGCGTTGCTGTTGCCGATCGTCCACTCTGCCCCGGCCTCGTCTCCTATCTGAACAGACGCGTCCTGAGCTGGGCATTTACCGGAAATGCGGGCTATGGTGGAGTCAACGCCCGGCGCCGTGCAGCAAGCAGACCGGGCTTGCCCCAAGCCCACCACCGCGTACGCGGTGTGACGGCCGTGCCCGGTCCCCGCCCCAGTTGAGAGGGGGACCCCATGACCCGGGCCCCGGCTAATCTGTTGGCCCTCCGAAGCCTGCTCCTCACTCACCTCGACAACGCCCCCGGCCCGGACGATCTGGAGCCGGCGGAGGTCGGCATCGTCGGCGACCCGTCCCACCGCGGCGGTTATCACTGCGGCTCGGACCGGGTGGTCACGAACGACTACTCGGTGGTCGAGTCACCCCGGGACCGGGCCGGCCTGACCCTGGACGCGGCGGCGCTCGACGTCGGCGGGTTCGACGTCCGCTCCGGTGGTCGTACGCACACCCTGGCCAGCTTCTCGGTCTGGTGCGTGGCCCAGTGCGCCGCGAACGCGGCAGACACCCGGGACATCCGGGAGATCATTTACAGCCCCGACGGCAAGACCGTGAAGCGGTGGGACCGCCTCGGCAAGCGCAGCACCGGTGACAGTTCGCACCGTTGGCACACCCACTTCAGCTTCTTCCGCGACGCCACGAAGGCGGGCCGCGACCAGCGGCCGTTGTTCCAGCGCTACCTCAGCTCCATCGGACTCCTGGAGGACGACGACATGACCCCCGAAGAGCACAACTGGCTGGCCACCGTCCACAAGAACCTCACGGTGCTGGACGGCCGCAACCCGATCGGACAGATCTACACCCGGATGGCGGAGGGCCGGGACGACACCGGGGCCCCGGTGACCGGCAACTGGAACCTGCAGTCGATGACGAAGCAGCTCACCGACCTGCAGGCCGCGCTCAAGGCGCTGGCCCTCAAGGACTTCACCGACGAGGAGGCGATCGTCCAGGGCGTGCTGGCCGCGCTGACGCCGGAGAAGATCGCCGCGGCGATTCCGCCCACCATCGCCAAACAGGTCGCCGACGAGCTGGCCCGCCGGCTGGTCGCCTGAGCGGAGGGGCGGCCCGTAGCCGCCGGGCCGCCCCTCCGTCAATTCCGCAACAACCATTGGGCAATACCTATTGCGCAACACCTCTTGCCAATGGCATCCTGGGCCGCATGGAGAGTCCCGACGTGCGCCAGATCACCGACTCGCGGGTGCTGGCCGCCATGGCCCACCCACTGCGTCGCCGCCTGATGGACGTGCTCAAGGTGCACGGGCCCTCGACCGTAGGTCTGCTCGCCGAACGCACCGACCAGGCACCGGCGAACGTCAGCCACCACCTCAAGGTCCTCGCCGCCGCGGACCTGGTCACCGAAGCCCCCGAGCTGGCCCGGGACCGGCGCGAGCGGTGGTGGCGGCTGGTCACCCGAGGGGTGCGCTGGTCCAACACCGACTTCGACGCCGACCCGGCCGCCCGCGCGGTCGCCGACGCCGCCACCTCGCTCAACCTGGACCGGCACGTCGCCCTGGCCCGAGCCTGGCACGCCGCCGACGAATCGGCGCACGCCGCCTGGCACGACGGCCCGTTCTCCACCGACAGATGGCTGCACCTGACCCCGGCCGAACTGCTCGAGTTGAGCCGCGACGTGGCCGACCTACTGGCCCGCTGGGCCGACCGGCCGCCGCCCGAGGACGAACACGAACGACAGCCCGTGTTCGTGTTCGCCCACGGAATTCCGGCCCGGCCGTGACCGCGGCCACCCGTACCGACCCGGGGTCGGTACGTCCACGCGGCGGGCTGCTGCGGCACCGCGATTTCCGGCTACTCTGGGCCGGCCAGGCAATCAGCAGCGTCGGCAGCAACGTCACCACCGTCGCGCTGCCGCTGGTCGCGGTCGCCGTGCTCGACGCCAGCACCTTCCAGGTGGCGGTGCTCACCGCAGCGGCCTGGCTGCCGTGGCTGCTGATCGGCCTGCCGGCCGGCGCCTGGGTGGACCGGCTGCCCCGACGGTCGGTGATGGTGGTGTGCGACCTGTTCTGCGCACTGGCCTTCCTCAGCGTCCCACTGGCCGCCGTGCTGGGCCGGCTCACCGTCTGGCACCTGCTGCTGGTGGCACTCAGCGCCGGCGTGGCCCGGGTCTTCTTCGAAACAGCCGACCAGGTGTACCTGCCGGTGCTGCTGCGGCCCGAGCAACTGCCGGAGGGCAACGCGAAGCTGCACGCCGCCCAGACTGCGAGCTATGTCGTCGGCCCCGGCGTCGCAGGTCTGATCGCCCAGCTCATCGGTGCGGTCACCGCTCTGCTGCTGGACGCGATCAGCTTCCTGGTCTCCGCGGTGTGCCTGCTGCGGATCCGCACCGTCGAACCGCGCGTCCGCCGAGTGGACCAGTCCCGGTCACTGCGCCGCGACATCGCCGAGGGGCTGCGCTTCGTCGCCCGAGACCCGTACCTGCGGGTGCTGACCGTCTTCGGCGCGGCCAGCAACATCGGGCTGACCGGCTACCAGGCCGTCCTGGTGGTCTTCCTGGTCCGTGAGTTGCGTCTCGAACCGGGCCTGGTGGGCGTCCTGATCGCCGCGATGAGCGCCGGAGGGATCATCGGGGCGTTGCTCGCCACCACGCTGGGCCGGCGCTGCGGCACCGCGCGGGCGCTGCTGATCGGGGCGGCGTTCACCGGCCCGCCGGCACTGCTCATCCCGCTCGCCGCGCCCGGCATCGGGCTGGCCTTTCCAGCCCTCGGAGGTCTGCTGATCGGCCTCGGCGTGGCCATCGGCAACGTCGTCAAGGGCGCCTTCCGGCAGACCTACACGCCGCATCACGTGCTGGGCCGGGTGACGGTGAGCATGCAGCTGCTCAACTACGGCACGATCCCGCTGGCGGCCCTGCTGGCCGGTGCGATCGGCGCGCGCTACGGCGTCGGAACGGCAATATTCGTGATGATCGCCTGGTTGGCGCTCACCCCGTTGATTCTGTTGATCGGGCCAATCCGGAGGCGGCGGGACCTGCCCGCCGCCCCGGCGGCGTCTTGAGTGCGCTGCGACGGCGGCCGGAAGACCGGCCGCCGTCACCGGCACGGAGCTACATCGGGCGGACGTTGTCCGCCTGCGGACCCTTCTGCCCCTGGGTCACCTCGAACTCGACCTTCTGGCCCTCGTTGAGCTCCCGGTAGCCGCTCGAGGCGATGGCGGAGTAGTGGACGAACACGTCCGGCCCTCCACCGTCCTGCTCGATGAAACCGAAGCCCTTTTCCGAGTTGAACCACTTAACCGTGCCGGTTGCCATGCATCTCTCCCTGTTCAAAGCGGCTGACCCGCGGCCTCTGGCCGTTGATCGCCCGTACCTGTCCGACAGTAACGGGCGAAACCCCGATCCGCTGGCCGAAGTGCCGTAGGTCTTCTGGGGAAGTCGGGTGAACTTCGCGTGCCGGCAGGTGAAACCTGCCCCGACCACCCGCCGCTGGGGCATGCTTGCGCCGATGAGGGGTGCCGCAGCCGACGTGCTGACCGAACTGGAGCGCGAGGTCGACGCGCCCGGTGCCGGTCTGGATCGGCTCCGGTTGGTGCGCACCCCGTTCGTTCCCGAGGTGCGGCTGTACCTGGCCGAGGACGCGATCGTCTGGTGGGCCCGGATGGAGGCCGTCGCCGGGCACGCCCTGCCCGCCCCGTACTGGGCGTCCGCCTGGGCCGGCGGCCAGGCCCTGGCCCGCCACCTCCTGGACCACCCGGAGCTGGTCGCCGGCCGACGGGTGCTCGACCTCGCCGCCGGGTCGGGCCTGGTGGCCATCGCCGCCGCGCTCGCCGGTGCCGCGGAGGTGGTCGCCAACGACATCGACCCGTACGCCGTCGCCGCCGTCACCCTCAACGCGCGGGCCAACCGGGTAGCCGTCGACGTCACAGGCGACGACCTGCTCGACAACCCCGACGTCGACGCCGACCTGGTGGTCGCCGGGGACGTCTTCTACGACCGGGCGATGGCCGAGAAGATGCTGCCCTTCCTGCAGCGCGCCGCCGCCAACGGCGCCGAGGTGCTTGTCGGCGACCCCGGCCGGGGACACCTGCCGGCGGACCGCCTGACGGTCCTGGCCGACTATCCGGTGCCCACCACCGAACCGTCTGTCGACTCGTCGCTACGCCGGGTGCAGGTGCTGCGACCCAGTTGAGTGCGGACGCCACTCAGGGACGACCCCGAGACCGATACCAGGGGGGCCTGGGGGCTGAAACCGGATGCCCGCAGTGGTGCGGCGGCCATACCGTACGAGGCATGACGCAATGGCTGGCACAGATCGGCGAACTACCCGTTCTGCTGCTGATGGGTGCGCTCGGCCTCGTCATGCTCTTCGACGCCGTACCCCTGCTGGGTGTCCTGGTCCCCGGCGACGTGGCGATCCTGGCCGCCGTCGGCGTGGGCCGCCCGACCACCGGGCTGGCGACCTTCGCCGCGGTGCTGGTCGGCTGCCTCGCCGGCTGGTCGCTGAGCTTCCTGATCGGCCGCCGCTACGCCGACCGGCTGCGACACAGCCGGATCGGCGGCTGGATCGGCGAGTCGCGCTGGGCCGCCGCGGAGGGGATCCTGCGTCGCGGCGGCGGTCGGATGATGGTCGTCGCGCCGTTCCTGCCCGTGTTCAACGCGCTGCTGCCGCTGGCCGCCGGCGGGCTACGGATGTCGTACCGGCGATTCCTCGGCTGCGCGGCGCTCGGCGCCACCGCCTGGGCCGGTCTCTACCTCGCGCTGGGCACCGCGTCCCGATCGCTTGCCGGGCTGCTCCCGGGGCACCCCAGTCCGCTGTTGGTGACCATGGGAGTCGGGATGGTGCTGGCCTCCGTCGTGCTGCTGGGGGCGCGGCGGCGGTTGTTCGCGGTGGCTGGCTGAGGGGGCCGGCGCTGCGCTGGGGTGGGTCGGTGGTTGCGGTGTGAGGGCGGGGGCCTGCCGTGCCCGGCTCCGGGCGGTCAGGCTTGATCCCTGCGCCGGGCACGGCAGGCCCCCGCCCCCGTCGTGGTAGCGGCTCGTCCGGTGGTGCTGCGCCCGCCGCCGAGGGTTGATGGATCTTGGGGGCTACCGGTCAGAGGTTGGTTCGTCTGTTTGGGGTTACCAGCCTCGTGCTCGCCACTGGGGGAGGGCGGGACGTTCCGCTCCCAGGGTGCTGTCGCCGCCGTGGCCGGGGTAGAACCAGGTGTCGTCGGGCAGCTTGTCGAACAGCTTGTGCTCGACGTCGTCGATGAGCGCGGCGAAACGCTCCGGGTCCCGGTCCGTGTTGCCCACGCCACCTGGGAAAAGACTGTCCCCGGTGAAGAGGTGCGGGGTGCCGGCCGGGTCGCGGTAGAGCAGCGCGATCGAGCCCGGGGTGTGCCCCTTGAGGTGGATGACCTCCAACGCGCAGTCGCCCACCGACACGGTGTCGCCGTCGCCGAGACGCTCCGCCTCGATCGGCAGCCCGTCCGCGTCGTCGGCGTGCACAAGGGCCCGCGCGCCGGTCTTGGCGACCACCTCCTCGAGGGCCACCCAGTGGTCCATGTGTTGGTGGGTCGTCACCACTGCGGTGAGCCCACGGTCGCCGATCAGCTCCAGCAACCGGGGCGCCTCGTTGGCGGCGTCGATGAGCACCTGGTCGCCGGTGCCCGTGCAGCGCAGCAGGTACGCGTTGTTGTCCATCGGACCCACCGACAGCTTGCTGATGGTCAGCCCGTCCAGCTCGCGTACCGCCGGCGCGCCGCCGTGGGTGACGTCTCCGCTATAAGTCATGACGCTTCTATATCCATTCCGGTGGAGTAGGCAGGGGGCCGTCGGGAGTGACGGAGAGCGTGCCGCCGTCGGCACGGCCGATCAGCCAGGCGGCGAGGTCGGGCACGGCACCGGAGACGACCGGAGCGCCGACGCGGTCCCCGATCACCACCTCGTGCGCGCCGCCGTCCAGGCGAAGTACGAGCGACGGCGGGGTCGGACCCGTGGCGTGATGGCTGGCCACCTCGCGCAGCAGCCGGTGGGCGAAATTGTCCGACCAGTCCGCGGGCCGGTAGTCGGCGGCCAGGTCGAGGTGGTGCACCTCGATCTCGCGCAGCCGACCCCACACGAGCAGCGCGGCCGGCCACGGGCCCTTACGCGCCTGCACCGTCGCCGCCCAGGCCGGCGCGGGCATCGCCGCGACCGCCTCGGCGAACAGGTCGGCGGTGCGCCGCAGATCGTCAAGGTGTTCGGCGGGCGGACGACCCGAGCCGGTCTCGATGTCGGCGGTGCGGGCCGCCAGCGAGGCGTACATCGGTAGTGCCTCGCCGGTGCGGGCCGCGGTGAGCAGGTTGACGAAGCCGTCGGCGTTGCGCGCCAGGTGCGCCAGCACGTGGCCGCGCGTCCAGCCCGGCAGCAGCGACGCGGCGGCCAGGTCCGTGGCGTCGAAAGACGCCGCGGTACGCAGGAGTCGGCTGGTGGCCGCGTCCACCTCGCCCATCAGCAGGAGCGGATCCGTGGTCACCCGTCGACCCTAGCGGTCCGCCGCCGCGCCGTCGCCGGGGAAATCGCTTTCGGCGCGTCGGCGGGCGACCTACCGTCAGCGGCAGACGCGGCACCGGGACATCGGACGGAGGTGGTGATCATGCCGGACGTGGCACGCGTGTTCCGCCATCATCTGCTCCGACACCGATGAGGATGCCATGACGATCGATCTGAGCGCGCTCGGCTGGGACGCCGAGCGGGCGACGTACGCCGCGCGACGCGGCGAGCACGACCCGGGCCGCGTGGCCCGGGTCGACCGGGGGGTCTGCACCGTGCTCACGGCGGCCGGCCCGACCCGGGCCAGCCTGGGCGGCGCGGTGCTGGCCGCCGCGGCCCGGGACCCGTCGGCGCTGCCCTGCGCCGGAGACTGGGTGCTGCTCACCCACTGGCCGGACCGCCGGGTCACAGTGGCGGCGGTACTGCCGCGGCGGAGCGCGCTGATCCGCCGTACCGCAGGCAAGGACGCCAGCGGCCAGGTGCTGGCCGCCAACCTGGACACCGCCGCCGTTGTCGAGCCGGTGCACCCCGAGCCGGACGTGGGTCGAATCGAACGACTGCTCGCCCTGGCCCACGAGTCCGGTGCCCGTCCACTCGTCGTGCTGACGAAGGTCGACCTCGCGGCCGACCCGGCCGCGTTGGCCCGCCAGCTTGCCGCGGTCGCCCCCGGGGTGCCGGTGCTGCCGGTCAGCGCCGAACAGGGCGTCGGGCTGGACCCGCTGCGCGCCGAGGTGGCCCCCGGCCGCACGCTCGGCCTGCTCGGGCCGTCCGGCGCCGGCAAATCGAGCCTGGTCAACGCCCTGACCGGGGCGGCGATGATGCCCACCCAGGCGATCCGACGCGTCGACGGCAAGGGCCGGCACACCACCACCTGGCGGGCGCTGGTGCCGATCCCCGGCGGCGGCGCCGTGATCGACACTCCCGGGGTGCGCGCGGTGGGCCTGCTGGACGGCGCGGTCGGGCTCGACCGGGCGTTCACCGACATCGCCGGGCTGGCCGAGGGCTGCCGGTACGCCGACTGCGGCCACGACGGCGAGCCCGCCTGCGCGGTCCGCGAGGCGCTGCGCACCGGCGAACTGCCCACCCGCCGGTGGGAGAGTTGGCGACGGCTACAGGGCGAGGTGGCCCAGGAGAGCCGACGGCGGGAGGCGCGGACGGCGGCGGAGCGGCGCGGCGGGTGGCGTTCGGCCCGGCGCCGGGCTGTCCGACCGCCGACGCCCGGGGGGTACTGAGCGGCTCTCATACCGGCTGCGTTCGTCGCCCGGCGGGTGGTGGCGTTCGCGGCCGGCGTTCGCGGCCGGGCCGGCGTTCGCGGGCGGGCCGCGGCGGCGGCGGTGCTCGCGGCCGGGGCGGTGGGGGCGGTGCCCCGCTGCGGCCGACCGGGCTGAGCTGGGGGAATGTGCGGGCGGGGAAAACTGTCGTACCTCGGGGCTAGAGTTGCCGAGGCGTGTTTTCCGCGCCCGCACGACCGCTCAGATCATCCCAGAGCGGGACACATCCTTCGCTTCGTCTTCTCCCGGGAGTACACGCACCGTGGCCGACCGACTGATCATCCGTGGCGCGCGCGAGCACAACCTGCGTGACGTCAGTCTCGACCTGCCCCGGGACGCACTCATCGTGTTCACCGGGCTGTCCGGGTCGGGCAAGTCGAGCCTGGCCTTCGACACGATCTTCGCCGAGGGGCAGCGCCGCTACGTCGAGTCGCTGTCGTCGTACGCCCGGCAGTTCCTCGGCCAGATGGACAAGCCCGACGTCGACTTCATCGAGGGCCTGAGCCCGGCCGTCTCGATCGACCAGAAGTCCACCTCGCGCAACCCGCGTTCGACGGTCGGCACCATCACCGAGGTCTACGACTACCTGCGCCTGCTCTACGCGCGCATCGGCGAGCCGCACTGCCCGGTCTGTGGCGAGCGGATCTCCCGGCAGAGCCCCCAGCAGATCGTCGACCGGGTCCTCGCGATGGACGAGGGCACCAAGTTCATGGTGCTCGCGCCGGTCATCCGCGGCCGCAAGGGCGAGTACGTCGACCTCTTCGCCGAGTTGCAGGCCAAGGGCTACGCCCGGGCCCGGGTCGACGGTGTGGTGCACCCGCTCACCGAGCCGCCGAAGCTCAAGAAGCAGGAGAAGCACACCATCGAGGTGGTGATCGACCGCCTCACCGTCAAGGCGAGCGCCAAGCAGCGGCTGACCGACTCGGTCGAGGCCGCACTGGGCCTGTCCAGCGGCCTCGTCCTGCTCGACTTCGTCGACCTGCCGGAGGACGACCCGGACCGGGAGCGCCGCTACTCCGAGCACCTGGCCTGCCCCAACGACCACCCGCTGGCCATCGAGGATCTCGAGCCTCGGGTCTTCTCCTTCAACGCGCCCTACGGTGCCTGCCCGGAGTGCACCGGCCTGGGCACCAAGAAGGAGGTCGACCCGGAGCTGCTGGTCCCCGACCCGGAGCGCAGCCTGCGCGAGGGCGCCATCCAGCCCTGGTCCACCGGGCACAACCTGGAATACTTCCTGCGCCTGCTGGAGGCGCTCGGCGAGGCCCAGCACTTCGACGTCGACACCCCGTGGCGGGCGCTTCCGGCGCGGGCGCAGAAGACGATCCTGCACGGCTCCGACGACCAGGTGCACGTGCGGTACCGCAACAAGTACGGCCGCGAGCGCTCCTACTACACCGGCTTCGAGGGCGTGGTGCAGTGGATCGAGCGCCGGCACTCCGACACCGAGTCCGAGTGGTCCCGCGACAAGTACGAGGGCTACATGCGCGACGTGCCGTGCGCGGCGTGTGGCGGCGCCCGGCTCAAGCCCGAGGTGCTCGCTGTCACCCTGGCCGGCAGGAGCATCGCCGAGGTCTGCAACCTGTCGGTGGGGGAGTGCGCCGACCTGCTCGCCGGCATCGAGCTGACCGACCGGCAGAAGCTGATCGCCGAGCGGGTCCTCAAGGAGATCAACGCCCGGCTGCGGTTCCTGCTCGACGTCGGCCTGGACTACCTTTCGCTGGACCGGCCGGCCGGCACGCTCTCCGGTGGCGAGGCGCAGCGCATCCGGCTCGCCACCCAGATCGGCTCCGGTCTGGTCGGCGTGCTCTACGTGCTCGACGAGCCGTCGATCGGGCTGCACCAGCGCGACAACCACCGGCTGATCGAGACCCTGATCCGGCTGCGTGGCCTGGGTAACACGCTGATCGTGGTGGAGCACGACGAGGACACCATCCGCACCGCCGACTGGATCGTCGACATCGGCCCGGGCGCGGGTGAGCACGGCGGCAAGATCGTGCACAGCGGCTCGGTCCCGGCCCTGCTGAAGAACAAGGAGTCGATCACCGGGGCGTACCTGTCCGGGCGTCGGTCGATCCCGACCCCGTCGACGCGCCGCCCGCAGGATCCGGGCCGCGAGTTGGTGGTGCACGGCGCGCGGGAGCACAACCTGCGCAACCTGACAGTTCCGTTCCCGCTGGGCCAGCTGATCGCCGTCACCGGGGTGAGCGGTTCGGGCAAGTCGACCCTTGTCAACGACATCCTGTACGCGGTGCTGGCCAACCAGATCAACGGCGCCCGGCTGGTGCCCGGCCGGCACACCCGGGTCTCCGGTCTGGAGCACGTGGACAAGGTCGTCGGCGTGGACCAGTCGCCGATCGGCCGGACGCCACGCTCCAACCCGGCCACCTACACCGGCGTCTGGGACCACGTCCGCAAGCTCTTCGCCGAGACCACCGAGGCCAAGGTCCGGGGGTACGGCCCGGGTCGGTTCTCCTTCAACGTCAAGGGCGGGCGCTGCGAGGCGTGCTCCGGCGACGGCACCATCAAGATCGAGATGAACTTCCTGCCCGACGTGTACGTCCCCTGCGAGGTCTGCAAGGGCGCCCGGTACAACCGGGAGACGCTTGAGGTGCACTACAAGGGCAAGACCGTCTCGGAGGTGCTGGAGATGCCGATCGAGGAGGCGGCCGAGTTCTTCTCCGCCATCCCGGCCATCCACCGGCACCTCAAGACCCTTGTCGACGTCGGCCTCGGCTACGTACGCCTCGGTCAGCCCGCGCCCACCCTCTCCGGAGGCGAGGCGCAGCGCGTCAAGCTCGCGTCCGAGTTGCAGAAGCGCTCCACCGGGCGCACTGTCTACGTGCTCGACGAGCCGACCACCGGCCTGCACTTCGAAGACATCCGCAAGCTGCTGATGGTGCTGGAAGGGCTCGTCGACAAGGGCAACACGGTGATCACCATCGAGCACAACCTCGATGTGATCAAGACGGCCGACTGGCTGATCGACATGGGTCCGGAGGGCGGCCACCGGGGCGGCACAGTGCTCGCCACCGGCACCCCCGAGGAGGTCGCCGAGGTGGCCGAGAGCCACACCGGCGAGTTCCTGCGCCAGGTGCTCAAGCTCGACGGTGCGGCCACCGGCGCGGTGGCCGCCACCACCCGGGCGGCCAAGGCCAACGGTGTCACCAAGGCGCGGGCGAGCCGCAAGGTGCCCGCCGCCGCACGCTGACCTGGATTACCCGAGGTCGGTCCGGCCGGGTTGCCGCGCGGCAGTCCGGTCGGGCCGCTGTGCACGGCGGTCCACGACCGGCCTCGTGGTGTCCGGCCCGACGTGGGCTGGTCGACCGGGGTCCACCTCGTCCCATTTCCGGTTCGAACGGATGCCGTGGTGAACCATCCGGCACAGTTGCTCGTGTGGACAAAGTACGGCCGGCTCCTGACCGGCCCGGCGGGCTAGAGAGAGGCGAGGCATGAGTGACGATCAGGCGCTGACCGGTCCGGGTACGCAGACCCGTCGTACCCTGCTCACCGGCGTCGGGGCGGTCGGCGCGGCCGTCGTCCTGGCGGCCTGTGGCAGTGACGACGGCGACGGTGGCAGCGACGCCCCCACCAGCGGTGGCCCGGCGGTGCCCAGCACCGGTGACGCGGGCGGCGGCGACCGGCAGGGTGCGCAGTCGCTCGCCACCACCGCCGACATCCCGGTCGGCGGCGGCAAGGTGCTCGCCACCCAGGGTGTGGTCATCACCCAGCCGGTGGCCGGCCAGTTCAAGGGCTTCAGCCCGATCTGCACGCACCAGAACTGCCCGGTGACGAACGTCGACGGCGGCACGATCAACTGCACCTGCCACAACAGCAAGTTCTCGATCGAGGACGGCTCGGTGAAGGCCGGCCCGGCCACCAAGCCGCTGCCCCCCAGGAACATCAAGGTCACCGGGGACCAGATCTCGCTGGCCTGACCCGGGCGGTGCGGCCCGCCGGTGCGGCCTGCCGCTCTGACGGTGGGCGGTGGGCGGTGGCGAGGCGTCTGCCCTGCCGCTTGATCGACTCGCGTTGCGGGAAGTCGGGGTGTTCGTGACACGGCGACACCCCGACTTTCCGGAAACCGAGTCGATCTAGAGGTCGCGTGGGGCTGTCGGTGGCGCGGACTAGGCTTGTGGGCGTGGCTGACCCCTCGACCTACCGTCCCGCACCCGGCACCATCCCGGAGTCACCGGGGGTCTACCGCTTCCGCGACGGGACCGGCCGGGTGATCTACGTCGGCAAGGCGAAGAACCTGCGCAGCCGGCTCAACTCCTACTTCGGCGACGTCTGGAATCTGCACGAGCGCACCCGCCAGATGGTCACCACCGCCGAGTCGGTGGACTGGATCATCGTCGGCACCGAGGTCGAGGCGCTCCAGCACGAGTTCACCTGGATCAAGCAGTACGATCCCCGGTTCAACGTCCGCTACCGCGACGACAAGTCGTACCCCTACCTGGCGGTCACCCTCAACGAGGAATACCCCAGGTTGCAGGTGATGCGCGGCGCCAAGCGCAAAGGCGTGCGCTACTTCGGTCCGTACTCGCATGCCTGGGCCATCCGGGAGACCCTCGACCTGCTGCTGCGGGTGTTCCCGGCCCGGACGTGCTCGGCCGGCGTGTTCAAGCGTGCCGGCCAGGTCGGCCGCCCCTGCCTGCTCGGCTACATCGGCAAGTGCTCGGCGCCGTGCGTCGGCACCGTCTCCGCCGACGAACACCGCGCGATCGTCGACGGGTTCTGCGACTTCATGGCCGGTCGCACCGACACCATGGTCCGCAAGATCGAGCGCGAGATGACCGAGGCGAGCGAGCAGTTGGAGTTCGAGCGCGCCGCCCGGCTGCGGGACGACGTGGCCGCGCTGCGCCGGGCCATGGAAAAGCAGACAGTGGTGCTCGGCGACGGCACCGACGCCGACGTTGTCGCGTTCGCCGACGATCCGCTTGAGGCGGCCGTGCAGGTCTTCCACGTTCGCGACGGCCGGGTCCGCGGCCAGCGCGGGTGGGTGGTGGAGAAGACCGAGGACCTGACCACCGGAGACCTGGTGCACCACTTCTGCACCCAGGTGTACGGCGGCGAGCAGGGCGAGGCCGACGTGCCCCGGGAGTTGCTGGTGCCCGAGCTGCCCGCCGACGCCGACGCGCTCGCGGAGTGGCTCTCCGAGCATCGGGGCAGCCGGGTGTCGCTGCGGGTGCCGCAGCGCGGCGACAAACGCTCACTCATGGAGACGGTGGAACGCAACGCGAAGGACGCGCTCGCGCGGCACAAGCTGAAGCGTTCCGGTGACCTGACCACCCGGGGCAAGGCGTTGGACGAGATCAGCGAGGCACTGGGCATGCGCACCTCGCCGCTGCGCATCGAGTGTTTCGACATTTCCCAGATCCAGGGCACCGACGTGGTCGCCAGCATGGTGGTCTTCGAGGACGGGTTGCCCCGCAAGAGCGAGTACCGGCGGTTCATCGTCCGGGGCGCCACCGACGACCTGTCCGCCATGTCCGAGGTGCTCCGCCGCCGCTTCGCCCGCTATCTCGACGCGAGGGCTGAGACCGGCGAGGTGGGGGTGGAGTCGGCCGACGACCCGGTCGCCCCGGAAGATGCGGCGGAGCCACAGGTCGGTGTCCTGATCGATCCGACCACCGGCCGGCCGCGGAAGTTCGCGTACCCGCCGCAGTTGGTGGTCGTCGACGGCGGTGCGCCACAGGTCGCGGCCGCCGCGCAGGCCCTCGCCGACCTGGGCATCGACGACGTGGCGCTGTGTGGGTTGGCCAAGCGGTTGGAGGAGGTCTGGCTCCCGGACGACGACCTGCCGGTCATTCTGCCGCGCACCTCGGAAGGGCTCTATCTGCTGCAACGGGTCCGTGACGAGGCCCACCGGTTCGCCATCACCTTCCACCGGCAGCGCCGATCCAAGCGGATGACCGAGTCGGCGCTGGACCACGTGCCCGGCCTCGGCGAGGTGCGGCGCAAGGCGCTACTGCGCCATTTCGGGTCCCTCAAGCGGCTTTCGACAGCGACGGTCGAAGAGATCACCGAGGTGCCCGGGGTGGGCCGACGTACCGCAGAGGCGATCCTGGCCGCCCTCGACAAGGATCCGAAGGTCGGCGATGGCGCGGAGCCGGAGCCCAGCATCTGATCGTTGCCCCTGCTCACCCGGCTCCCTGCGGCGGCCGACCAGTCCGCGACCGGCTGGCGTCGTGCGTCCCGTCATGGGCGGCAGGGCCTTTCCGCATGATCGTGCTCGATCCAGGATGTAGTGGCCTCGCGGCGTGCGCAGGGGCCTGTTTCCTGGATCGAGCACGATCATGGGTGGCCTGGCGCTCGTTGCTCGGCCCTGCCTCGGCTTATCCTACCGCGATGGGCGATTTGTCCGGTTTGGGGGCGGATGTCGGGTGGTTGGGGTCACCCGGTCGGCGGAATCGTGGGCCGGCCGGGGTCGTTATACCTGGCATGCCACCGCGACCTCGGGTCGTCGGTGCGCGGCAGTCGGCAACAACAACGGTCAGGCCGCCCAGGGGTTTTCACACACCCGCCACGCCGCCCCCGGGGTCACCTCCCGAATGCGCGGTGGCCGCCGGGAACACCCGGCCGGGCCGCCTCGGTTACATCCTCCAGAGCGTCCCGGGCTCCGAGAGCCCCGGTGGAATGATCCGCCGCCCCGCTTGGTTACACCTGGTCCCGATGCCGGCCCCCAGGGCCGCCGGGCAGAGCCCCCC